>JAPPLF010000041.1:44293-143494 GCA_028874215.1 Acidobacteriota bacterium | reverse complement strand
GCATCAGATCCATGAAGTCGCGGCTCTTGGTCGGCAGTTCCTGCACTCGCTGGTTGGCCACCACAACCTGGACCGTATTCTCCGTCGGCTGCACCAGCGGCGCCGCCCCGGCGACGGTGATCGACTCGGCGACCGACCCCACATTCAACTCGAAATCGACTTTCGTCGTGCCGCCCACGGCCAGCGTCACCGCCGGCCGCGTTACGGTCTGAAAGCCGGGAAACTCTACCGTCACAGAGTAGTTGGACGGTGGCAGCCCCGAGAACCGGAAGGCCCCCACTTCGTTGGTCAACGCCTCCCGGGTCGCACCGGTTGCGTTGTTTCTAACGCTCACGATCGCTCCCGGCAGGAATCCTCCCGACAGGTCCGCCACGTCGCCCAGGATCGACCCCGATGTGGACTGCGCAGTTGCCGAAGGCATCGCCAACGGAACAACGCACAATACCGTAGCCAGACATATCCGCTGTCCTAGCCGATTCAACTCCATCAGAGTCCCATGCAAGCAATATCATACCGTCCAACGGTCCGAGCAAACCGTGTGGACCCGGCGGGTCTCCGGATGGAGGACTCAGTGGGCGTGGTGGGCTTGAATGCCGGAATTGATACACCAAGCGCTGTGTGACGAGCCGGGCGAGCGCCGTGCTCTGGTGACGGGGCGGCGTGGTGGCGGCCATCGCTGTCTGCGCCCCGCAGGGCTGTTTCCATGGAAGGGAAAAAAGAGTGCGTCGGCGTTCAGGAGCCGACCCCTCGTGGAGCCGGCGAGCTTCGAGATCCGGGGAATGGCAACTTCCCAGTCGCTGGTAGCGGGAGTTTTCCTATCCCCGCAGCGACGAGGAAGAGGGAAGACGGGGGGACTAACAGTCCCCCCTCCCGGCCTTCAACCGGTTGAAGGTTTCCATCGCCCGCGCCGCCTTCTCCATCCGATCCTGCTCCTGGTAGATCTGCGCCAGGATGTAGTGCGGGTCGGCCAATTGGGGATCGAGATCCACACACTTCAGGGCCGAAGAGACGGCTTCCTCCAGCCGTCCCAATTCCCGGTAGGCCTTGGCCAGGAGCAGGTGCAGATGACTCGGCGGGAGGGCGGTCAGCGTGACGTAGAGCCGGCGGCTCTTGGCCACCGCCACCGCCCGGCGGTCGCGGCTGTAGAAGCCCGTCCCGGCAACCTGCAGGTGCTCCAGGGCTTCCGCTGCCTGTCCCTGCTTGAGCAACATTTCGGCCAGCTCGAGCCGGGCCACGACATTCTTCGGATAGAGCTCGATCTCGTACCGGAGCTCTCGAATGGTCTCCCCGGCCGCTCCGTTGTTCCGATGGACCCGGGCCAGATGGTAGTGGACCGCGGGAAAGCTGTAGTCGCTCTCGACGATCGTGTTGAATTGCTCCAGCGCCCGTTCGAGGCGGTTGAGTTCGTGATAGGTCCGGCCCAGGTAGAAACGGGTCATCAGGTTCGATCCATCCATCTCCACGGCGCGTTCCAACAGGGGCAGCGCTTCTTCCTGCCGCTGCTGCCGGAGCAGAATGACGGCCAGGTCGAAGTGATGGCCCGGCTCGCCGGGCCCCAGCTCGACGGATCGTCTCAGGCTGGCTTCGGCTTCGGGCAATTGCCGCAACTGGGCGAAGATCAGTCCCTGGAGGTGATGGCCAGCAGCGTTGCCGGGATCCTCCGCCAGGATTTCATAGGTGACGGCCAAGGCTTCAGGGTAGTTCCGCTGCTGAAAGTGGCGGACCGCCTCATCGTAGGTTTGGCTCCAGAGCGGCAGGAATCCGAGGCCCCAGACCAGTGTTGCAAGCATTCGTTTCGAGGTTCCGCGAAACTCCTGCGCCGCACGCCTGAGATCTGAAGCTGGCACGAACCGAATGGTACAATCCGCTCAAACCTGCAACAAGGCCGGCGCGGAGCGGCCGAAGGGCCCGGAACCGCACGTGGGAAAGAAGACGAATCCTCCCGTCAGAATCCGGCTTGGCGCCTTCCTCTGGATCGTCTGCAGCCTCTGGCCGTCCGCCTCGGCCCAGGACGTCCCCACCTTCAAGACGTCGACGGAACTGGTTCTGGTTGACCTTGTGGCAACCGACCGGGACGGCAATTTCATCTGGGATCTGCGCCCGGATGAGCTGGAGGTGCTGGAAGACGGCAAACGCCAGACGGTGACGTTCTTCAGCCTGCAAGACCGGGGGACGCCGATCCCGGCGAGAGAGCCTGAGGGACCGGGAAAACCAACACCGAGCATCAGCAGCGTCCCGATTCAGACGATCGAAGAAGGGTACTACGTCTTCCTGATGGACCTGCACAGCATGCCCTTCGACGCTCTGGGCCGCAGCAAGGAGGCCATTCGCAGCTTCGTCGAGTCGCGCCTGGGCCCGAACGACCAGGTGATGCTGGCCACCATCCGCCACCGGCTTCGGATCAATCAGGCCTTTACCAGGGACACGGAAAGATTCAGCCAGGCACTGGACAAGGTCCCCTTCGAACCTCGGTTGGAGGGCAATCTGAGTCGTTTCATGGAGATTATGGACGACATATTCGCCGACATGGGCGCCCTCGGCGTGGCCAACGATCCGAGCCTGGCTCAGGGGAACGTGGAAGAACTGGTCCCGCAGATCGAAGGAGCCATCCAGATGGCGGCGGGCGAATCGAGGCAGATCCTCTCCCAGATGGAAATCCAGGTGGCGTTCAGTTGCGCCGCCATCGGCGCCCTGGCCCGCCATCTGCGTTCCCTCCCGGGACGCAAGCACTTGATGCTGATCTCGGCCGGATACCCGCTGAACGCCCGCACCGTCATGAAGAACATCATCCGCGAGCGCGCCGCAATGTTCGCCCCCAGCCAGTACGCGCAGGTCCACATGCTAGTGAACAGCAGCATGGCGGGTTCGGGCCGGCGGACCAGCTTCGAGTCGCGGTTGCGGTCGGTCATCGACCAGGCGAATCGATCGCAGGTCTCCATCTACAGCATCGATCCCCGGGGCCTGATGCCTCCGGCCATTTCCAATGCCGCGACCCGGCAGTCGGGAAGCCACATGTACGCTTCCCACTCGAATCAGGACATCACGGCTCCCCAGGATTTTCTCACTACCCTGTCGTCGGGCACCGGCGGACTCTCCTTTCTGAACGACAACGACATGGCGCGTGGCATCGGGAAGGCCTTCGACGACGGGCGCAGCTACTACCTGCTGGGATATGCGCCCCGCGCGAAGCGGAAGCCGGGCAAGTTCCACGAGATCCGGGTCAAGCTGGCGCGAAAGGGAGTCAAGCTCCGTTACCGCCAAGGATACGTCGACGCGGACCCGGAGCAGACGGCGCATGCGGATCTTGCCAACGCCTTCAAGTTTCCCGAACTGTTTCGGGACTTTCCCTTCCGGGTCCAGGTCACCAACCCGTCGGGCAAGCTGAAGGTCCGCACCTTGATCCCCACGCGTTCGTTCGCTTTTTCGCGCAACGGCCGGAAGAACCGCTGCGTCATGGAGATGTTCGGTGCGCTGGTCGACGATTCGGGCAAGTGGGTGGGCGAGGACTTCCTTTTCTTCAAACGTCTGGATCTGGACCTGGACAGCGAGGGCCTGGACCATTTTCAGCGTTACCGGGATTTCAGCTCCAGCTCCGAAAAGGACGCTCCGCCGGGCAAATACGATCTGGTGGTGGTCCTGCGCCAGAGCCTTTCGGGCCGAATGGCGACCTCCACCCGTAGCGTCGTCGTGCAGTGAGCTCCAAAAAGCAGAGAGGTGAACAGGAGAAGAACATGCCTTGTTGACTCATGGGCCCGTTGTGGCTACCATGCTTTCAAGCAATTAGTCTGCATTCCCAGGCAGTCCGCACAACTCAAGGAGGTCGCTGATGCATCAGGCACCTCGTCTGCGCCCCGGCATCCTGGCGCTCACCCTGACACTCGTCATTTGCCTCTCCCTGCCCCACGCCTACGGTCAGTTGACCACGTACGGACAGATCGTGGGACGCGTCATCGACCAGACGGGAGCCGTGGTCCCAGGGGTCGAGATCACCGTCACCAACACGGAAACCAACATTCCCCGAGCCGCAGTCAGCAACGACACGGGGAACTACCTGGTGGACAAGCTCATCGCCGGTGTCTACGAGGCCCGGGCGGAATTGCCCGGATTCAAGACCCACGTGGCCGAGGTTCGCTTGAACACCGGCCAGGTGGCGCGCCTCGATTTTCTCCTGGCTCCCGGCGAGATCGCCGAGCAGGTCACCGTCATGGGACAGACCACGGCGCTGGACACGGACACGGCGGACATCAGCACCACGCTGGACGAGACCCAGATCACGGAGCTGCCCATCAACGACCGGAATCTGATCCTGCTGGCGGAGCTCTCCACCGGTTCGGTCAGCGTTCGCTACTCGACGGACCCCCGCTTCGTCCGTGACTCGGGTGGCCTTCCGTCGGTCAACGGCCTGCGGCCCGACTCCAACCAGATCATGCTGGACGGCGCCGGCGCCCAGAGGCTCTACGATCAGCGGGCCACCGTGAATCCGACGCCGGAGACGGTCAAGCAGTTCAAGGTGATCAGCAACACCTTCTCGGCCGAGTACGGCCGGGTCGGAGGGGCCGTGGTGAGCATGACCAGCCACAGCGGCAGCAACGAGTTTCACGGCTTCGCCTGGGAGTATCTGCGCAACGAAGCGTTCGACGCCAACGGCTTTTTCGCCAACCGGACCGGACTGGGCAAGCTGCCGTTGAGCCGCCATACCTTCGGCGGCGCCGTGGGCGGGCCCATCATCAAGGACAAGACCTTCTTCTACGCCAGCTATGAGCGTTTCATGGACGAGTCGAACCTGACCGGCTTCATGGACGTTCCTCCCGCCTCGGAGTTAGCGGGAAATTTCGGAGCGGGCGACGGGAAGCACGGCCTGATTCCCATCTACGACCCCTTCAACGTGGTCGACGGGCAGCGGGTCCAATTTCCCAACAACGTCATCCCCACCAGCAGAATCCACCCCGTCTCCCTGGCGGTTCGGGACAAGGTGCCCTGGCCATCTCCAAACCAGAACGTCTATCCCAACTACGCCTATCCCCACGTCATCGACCAGGTGAAGAACAAGGTCTCGATTCGAGGGGATCACCACTTGGGCGATGATTCGACGCTCTTCGGGCGCTGGACCTGGCAGAACGACCCGCAGATCTCCCACGGCTCGGCGTCGGCCGGATCCTTCGGCTTCTTCGTCGGGCGCGGCCGCCTGGGCGTTCCCGGGATGAGAAGCAACGTCTACGAGGTGTTTACCGAGCTGGAGACCGGGTGGCAGACCAGCGGCGGCTGGGTCAAGCCGATCGGGACCAACGTGGTGAACGAGTTGAACTTCACCGGTTGGAAGTCTGACTTCGGCAACAACAGCGCCGACACGGTGGATTGGTTCCAGGAGTTCGGCTACGACCTGGCGGGGCAGGACGGCATCTTCGCCATCGGCGACAACGGCCAGCGCGGTCCCGCCGACCTGCCTTCCATCGGCATCAGCGGGTATTCCAACATCCAGGGCCAGGGCGAGTTCGACCAGGGCGACTGGGGGTTCAGCATCAAGGAGACGGCCTCCTGGCGCAAGGGCAATCACTACCTGAAAGTCGGAATCGGGACCATTCGGAACATGAACGTGCGGCTGGGCTGGGTGAGGCCCACGGCTCGGGTCAGCTTCAACGGCTATCAGACGGGGCAGATCACCTACGGCGCCGACGGCGGCATCACAGGGTCCACCTTCGGCCAGCCCTACGCCGATTTCCTGCTCGGCACCGTGTCGGATGCTCAGGCCAGGATCACGGGAGGGGCCGGATACGGCCTCGGAAACTTTGGCGGCTACAATCAGTCGGCCTACAACTGGTTCATCAACGACGACTGGAAGGTCACGCCGGACCTCAGCCTGAACATTGGATTGAGGCACGAAATCCCCCTTCCGGAGCACTGGCTGGACAACAAGGGGAACTGTTTTATAGACGTGACCGGAGGGCGGGACAACCCCGTCCACATGGTGCCCAAGGGTTTCCCCTATGACTCTCCCCTGGTGACCAACGGCCAGCGGGAGGTCCTGGTGGTCCCGGTGGTGGAACTGGACAGCCAGCGCTGCCGGGGGGTTCCCTGGCAGAGCTTCGCCCCCAGAGTGGGAATCGCCTGGCGGATGTTCGGCACCAACCGGACGGTCCTGCGCGCCGGTGGCGGCCTGTCTTTCGACCAGGAGTACGGTGGCTGGAAGGTGGGCGTCGGCTGGGTCGGCCCCTATGTGGGCACCGTCCGCGGCATCCAGGCTCGGGGACAGGTTCCCGAGTACATGCACGGCGGCTTCCTGGACCTGCCCTCCACGTCGGCGGCCAGAGTGCACAGCGACGGCGCCTACTCGTATGACGGCAGCGGCTCCCAGACCGGCCAGGTCTACAGCTACAACCTGTCGATTCAGCACGAGCTGTTCGACGACACCAAGGTGGAAATCGCCTACGTGGGCAATCAGGGCCGGCACATGAGAAATCATCGGGCCTGGAACGTGTCGCAGATCGCCGGGCAGCCCATCATCCTGAACACTGGAGAGACGATCCGGGCGGAAGGGAACCGGGATATGAGGCGCCCCTATCCGCTGATCGCCACCACCCTGCAGATCCGCTTCGACGGGTCGCAGCACTACAACTCGCTGCAGGCCAAGATCGAGCGGATGCCGAGGGACGGCCTTGGAATTTCGGCCGGTTGGACCTACGGCCGGGTCTTCGCCACCAATTACGCCGGAACCTATATCGCGGTGGTGCCCAACGAGTTCGACCGCACGCCGCTCAACACCCGGACCAAGTGGGACCGGCTCCACAGCTATTACACGGCCTTCACCTGGAGACTGCCCATCTTTCGGAACGCCACCGGCCTCACCAGGACCTTGCTGGGAGGTTGGGAGGCCACCTCCGTCATTACCGCGGCCACCGGGTCGCCGTTCGGCGTCCGGGTGGGACGAGACGTGAACGACATCGGTTCCCGGCGCTTGCTGATGCCCGACCGGTTGAGTACAGGTCAACTCCCCGAGAGCCAGAGGACGGTGGATCGCTACTACGACGTGAGCGCCTTCGCGATACCGGCCGTGGGACGATTCGGCAACTCACACATGTGGCCGCTGGAGGGGGATGGAATCAGCGTCTTCGACATCGGCCTCCACAAGGCGTTCGCCCTGGGAGAGGAAAAGGAGTTGGATTTCCGCGTGGAAATGTTCAACGCCTTCAACCATCCCATCTTCGATACGCCCGGTGGCAAGGGCGGACAGGACGCCATCGAGAGCGGCGGTGCCGGAAGGGTCTCTTCCGCCTCCCAGCCGCGCCGGCTCCAGTTCGCGTTCCGGTTTTCGTTCTGAGGGAGAGAGGAGGGGGGGGACGTCCTTGTCCCCCCCTCTACCGTGTTGGAATTGTAAAGGGGAGACTAACGTCCCCCCTACCCCCTCGTTGCCGGGGACGGGAGTGTCCCCGCTCCGACGTCTGTCGTCGTCGCTGGGTCTTCCGCGCGCAGACCGACCTGAATCGTTACTCTTATGTGGTCGTCTAACGCACCAATCATCCTGATCATCCGGTCCAGCGTGAACCGTCCAAGATTTGCGTTTCGGATACGCGAGAAGTCGGCGGCTGCGAAGCCGGTGATACTCGCCGCCTTTCGCACGCTGAGACCGCGTTCGTCCAGCACGGCGATGATCCGAGCTGCGAGGATGGCCTTGGCCTGCTTCAGATCGGCCTCAGGGTCCCCGAAATCGCGAAAGATATTGCCGCTTCCCTCGACCAGTTCGAAGTTCTCATCCGTCATCACATCAGTTCCTTCCTTAATCGTCTGAGACGCGCCCGGATGAGGTCGATCTCGGATTTTGGCGTCCGGATACCCGTTTTGGATTTCTTCTGGAAAGCGTGCAGCACCCACAGCTTTTTCGCGATCTCGGTGACATACACTACTCTCCAGGGCTCGATAGAGGCTTCATCTTCTCCTCGTGCTCCCGCGCCTTCACCGTATTGCCCAACCTGACGTAGACGGCGTGGAGCAACCGGTGATGCTCCGAGCGGGCGACCGAGCCTTCCCTGTCCGTTGGCAGGAGAGCCAGACGCCGCTCCAGGTCCAGCGCCTTTAAGGCCCAGGATTCGGCCTCATGGAACTGCCGGCGGTGGAGACTGGCGACGGCCATCAGAAAAGGGCCGACCGGCGCCAGGGGGTTGAGGTCGATGATCATGCCCGCGTGGGTTGCGGCCCGCTGAAATTGGCCGGCTTCCAACTCCAACTCGGCCAGGTCGGCCAGGAGGCCGGCGCCGACAGTGCATCGACGGGCCGCCTTCCGTAACTCGGAGAGGGCTTCTCCCTTCCTGCCGTCGGCCTTGAGGCTTCTGCCCAGAAAGTTGAGCAGGCGGCAGTCGCCGGGATGGGAACGGGCGTATTCGCTCAGCCGCCGGACGGCTTCGGAATATGAGCCCCGGAGCCAGGCCAGCCCGCCTCGATACAGGTCTATTTCGGCGTGGCCGCTGTCCAGCTCTTCGGCCTTCTTGATCGCATCTTGAGCCAAACTGGGCCGGCCCAGCTCCAGGTAGACGCCCGCCAGCTCCAGGTGCACGGAGGCGGATGCCTGGGGAGAGGCAGCCAGATTCAGCAGAGTCCGTAGCTGCTTCTTCAGATGTTCCCGTTTCCGGTGGAAACGAAGGATGCCCCGGCCCTCGTCGAGGCGGCCCTGCCGGAGGAGCGCCCGTCCCAGATGGAAGAGAGCCGGATCGTATTCGGGGTCTGCATCCAACACCGCAAGAAGGGTCTCCCCTGCCTCCCGAAAACGGCCCTGCTTCAGCTCGATGCGTCCCCGGTAGTACAGCGCATCGGGGTCCCCGGGCCGGTCGTCGAGTATGCGCTGGAACTCCTCCCGAGCATCTTGATGCCGGCCTTGGTGGAAGTAGACGATTCCGGTCCGGGAGCGAATCCTCCAAGCGTCCTTGAACCCGGCCTCCCGGGCTCGCTCAAAGCTCTCCAGCGCCACCGCATAACGCCCCAGGACCGTCTCGCAGACGCCCTTCTGGTAGTAGAGCCGGGGATCTCCCCTTCCACCGCCCAGCAGGACCTCGATCTCCTCCAGGGCGCCGAGGTAGTTGTCGTCGCGCATCTTGGCCAGGACGCTCTCCAGCGGGAGCGGTACGCCCGGGGAGGCCAGAGTCTGGAAGAGCAACAGCAGCGCGGAGACGGTCTTCACGGTTCCTGAATGGAAAGAGTCTGGTTCAGAGTTTGGGGCGGCGTCACGTCCTGCGTCCTGCCGCACGGCCAGTCGATGCGGATCGAATCGACCTTCGTTCGTCGCCCCAGGCCGAAGTGGAGCCGCGGGTCGTTCTGGCTCAGGTAGCTGCTGGCCGAGCGAAGTTCCCGGGCCAGTTTCAGATCGCCGGCGCCAAGCGTCGCCCGGGCCCCCACGGCGTCCCGGTTGCAGTGGGTTCCCCGCAGCCGGAAGCGGATCCAGTTGCCGCCTCCCCCGCTGCGGTTCTCCAGCAGGTCAGCCTTGCCTCCGCAGTTGGTCACCAGCAGGTCCAGCTTGCCGTCGTTGTTGAAATCGCCCACGGCCGAGCCTCGGGAGACGTTCCGGACCGAAAAGTAGGCCCCGGGATCGCCGGCCTCGGCGAACCTTCCCTTTCCGTCATTCAGGAACAACTGGTTCGGCTGGCGGTACCGGCTGCCCGGATTGGCGCGGGCGGCCTCCTCCAGGACGTGTCCGTTGGCCACGAAGAGGTCCAGGTCGCCGTCGTTGTCGGCATCGAAGAAGTTGGCCCCGAATCCCAGGGGAACGAAGCTGGGCCCCGAGAGCCCCGAGTCGATGATCCGGTCGCTGAAGAATTCTCCGTCCTCGTTCCAATAGAGGGCGTTGTACTGGAGCGAGTAGTTGGTGACCAGGACGTGGAAGCGGCCTCGTCCGTCCAGGTCGCCCGCGGCCACCCCCATGCCGGCCTGGGCCATGCCGGAGCCGCCCAGGGCCGTCCCCGATTCCAGGGAGATGTCCTGAAAGCTGCCGTCGCCCCGGTTTCGGAACAGGTAGTTTCCGGTGGTGTCGTTGGCCACGTACAGGTCCTGATGCCCGTCCCGGTCCAGATCCAGCCAGAGGACTCCCAGACTCTTGCTGTAGCGGGCCTCCTCCCGCAAGCCGGCGCTCCGGGTCACGTCGATGAAGGTGCGTCCTCCCAGGTTCCGGTAGAGGACGTTGCCCACTCCGTCAAAACCATGGGGGTAGCAGTAGATGGGGATCTGCCGGAAATAGCACGGTTCATGGTCCTGAAATGAGAACTCCAGATAGTTGGCCAGGTAGAGGTCCAACAGCCCGTCCCCGTCGTAATCGGCGAAGGCGGCGCTGGTCCCCCATCGGGGATCCGCGACCCCCGATTGCCTGCTCACGTCCTGGAAGGCGCCGTCCCCCTGGTTCCGGTAGAGCACGTTGGGGCCCACGTTGGTGACGTAGATGTCCACGCGGCCATCATTGTCGTAGTCGCCGAAGGTGCACCCCATGCCGTAGGAGGAGTCCCCGGCTCCCGACTCCCCGGTGACGTCGGCGAAGGTCCCGTCCCCGCGGTTCCGGTAGAGGCGGTTCGAACCGCGGCCGTTGACGAGATAGATGTCCATCCAGCCGTCGTCGTCGAAGTCCAGAAAACCGCCTCCGGACCCCATGGTCTCGATCAGGTACTTGGCCGCCGGATCGGGTTCGGCGACCTGGTTTCGATGGACGAATTCCAGCCCCGCCTCCCGGCTGACGTCGGCGAAACGGGGCGTGGCCCCGTCTTTCGCCGGAAGTTGGGCGTGGAGGACCAGAAGGAGGACCGGCAACAGTCCCTTCGCCGGAGGCAACGGTTCCTGGTTCCGGGACCGGCTCATTCCGTCCAGAGCGCGTAGAGGGAGCCTTTTCGGAGTTGAATCCTCAGAACCACGGTCTGTCCGCTCAAGCGGGCCACGGAATCGGATCCATTCCACCGGATCGGGAACCGGGTCCGGTCGCCGCCGAGCGAGAGGCTATCGCCGCCGGAGAACCCGGGGATGGGCCGTCCGCCGGCATCCAGGATCTCGACCCGGATCCGGCCCTCCGCGGCGTCCAGATTGACCCAGAGGCGACTGCCGCTCATCACCAGGGGACGGGTGGTCAGGGTCCCTTCGCTCCGTCCCGCGTCCAGCGACACGAAGCCGTCCCGGCGCAGAACCGCCACGTGTATGGCGGAATGGGCGTCCTCCACGTAGTCGGCGCGCTCCTGCGGATTGAGGGTTTCGGGGCTGCGCGGGCTCCCGTCCAGGTACCGGTCATAGGGGCAGACCCGCCACTTGAAGCCCGAGTAGTAGAACCACAGTTCTTCGTCCTTCTCCACGGGACGGTTGGTGGGCATCAACTGCATCCGGTCGTAGTTGCCGGCCAGGCCCTGGTCCAGGCGCGAGGGCCCGATGAAGGGCTCGCGGTTCCCCAGGCGCTCCCAATGCTGCAGGTCCCGCGTCATGGCCAACTGGATCAGGTGGAACCCGTCGGCGTTGCGCCGCTCCGGAAGCCGTCTCCCGGTGGGGTAGAAGATCATGGGCAATCCGATGTAGAGGCCTTCGTAAGGAAAGACACCGATGTTGTAGGACTGGGCATTCCAGATCCCCCGGTTTTGGAACTCCACGCCGGGCGGTGTCCATCCGATGGACGGGTCCGGGTCCACGAAGAGAGGCCGGGCCAGACCCGGGTCGGCGATCCGTCTCCGGATCACTTCAAGGGCGTGCTCCTGGTCCCGATCGTCGGTGCTGAAGAAGAATCGGGGCTCCGACCAGTTCACGAAGTCCTTGCTGACGGAGAGATTGTAGGAACGGCCATACTTGCCGCCGAACTTGAGCAGGCCCAGAAATCGGCGCCGTTCCCGGTCGTAGGTCAGGGTGCCGGCATCGCCGGACGGCAGGACCGGAACTTCCAGGATCGTCCAGTGCACGGCGTCCGGGCTCACCACGGGCCGGCGGCCGCTGTGGCCCAGGAATCCCTTGTACCGCCGGGCGGGATCGGGATCTTCGGGATCGTGGACCACGTGCCAGAGCCGCTTGTTCTCCGGAGCGGCGATGAGGTTGTTGGCCCGGGACCCGCGGAAGTCCACCGCGCCCAGGTCGGGCTTTTCCCAGGCCAGGCCGTCCCGGGAGGTGGCCAGCGCCCAACGGAAGCCCTCTTCGGCGTACCGGAGAGGCCGTCCCTCGTAGACCATCTTGTAGTGTCCCTCCCCCTCGATCCACATGGGCGCCGAGACGGTGGCGGTGAAGCGGCCGTCCCAGGGCCGGTCCGGCAGCAGCACGGCTCCCCGCTTGGCGGGCCGGTGCATGACCCGGTCCAGACTCTGGATCTCGCCGACGATGTGGTCGTCCAGGAAGAGCTGTTTGCGGCCCGGCTCCAGGGGGACCGGTTCTTCCGCGGCGGCGGATCTTCCCTGCCCCGGCAGCAGCAGGAGTATCAGGGCCGCGAACAGGGTCCAAAGGCGTCGACTCACGGGAGATTCTCCGTTTCGCTTGGCGCTCATTCGGTCCAGAAGGAATACAACGAGGCGTCCCGAAGATGGATCTTCAGCCTCACCGTCCGGCCCGCCAGGCCGGACAATCCGTCCTTTCCCTTCCATCCGGCCGCGACCCGGACCCGGTCCCCTCCGGCCGCCGCCGAATCATCCAGCCCGAAGCCGGGTAGGGCGCGGCCCGTTTCGTCCAGGACCTCCACCCGGGCTTCCCCTTCCGGAGCCTGGAGGTTCAGGAACAGGCGGTCCCCGGCCAGCTTCAGAGGTTTCGTCAGCAGGAATCCCCCGGCCTCGTCCGCATCCAGCGAAATGAACCCGTCCCGCCGCAGGACCGAGACGTACACGGCGCTGAGGGTGTCTTCGATCCAGTCCGCCCGCTCCTCGGCCGACAGGGTGGACGGATCGCGGGGCGCGCCGTTCCGGTATCGGTCATGCTGGGGGACGCGGCGCTTCATGCCGGTGTAGTAGAACCAGAGCTCGTCTCCCCGGTCCACGGGTTGGTTCGTCACGTTGAGCTGCAGCCGGTCGTAGTTTCCCACCAGGCCCTCATCCAGGCGGGAGGTGGAGATGAACGGCTGGCGGCCGCCCAGCCGCTTCCAGGTCTTGAGATCGCGGGTCATGGCCAACTGCATCTCGTTGAACCCGTCGGTATTGGTCCCCTCGGGGAGCCGGATCCCGGTGGGATAGAAGAACATGAGCCAGCCCAGGTGCATCCCTTCGTAGGGAAACACGCCGATGTTGTAGCACTGGACGTTCCAGGTCCCCCGGTTCCGGAATTCCCCCGGCGGCTGCGTCCAACCGGTAGCCGGATCGGGATCCACCATCAGAGGCTTGGCCAGGCCCGGATCGGCCAGCCGGCGGCGGATCACGTCCAGGGCCATTTTCTGGTCCTCGTCGTCGGTGCCGAAGAGGAACCGAGGCTCCGACCAGTTCACGAAGTCCTTGCTGACGGAGAGGTTGTAGGAGCGCCCGTGCTTGCCGAGGAACTTGAGCAATCCCAGGAACTGGCGGTTCTCCCGGTCGTAGGTGAGGGTGCCCGCGTCGCCCGAAGGGAGCTTCTCCACCTCCAGCAGTTTCCAACGGATGCAGTCGGGACTCACCACCGGACGCCGCCCGCTGGCGCCCAGGAACCCCTTGTAGCGCCGCCCGGGATCCGGATCGTCCGGATCGTAGACCACCTGCCAGAGGCGCTGCCGCTCAGGAGAGTCGATCAGGTTGTTCTCCCTGTTGCCGTTGAACTCCAGCACCCCCAGGTTCGGTTTTTCCCAGTTGAGGCCGTCCCGGGAGAGCGCCAGCGCCCAGTAGGTCGTGCCTTTTCCTCCGGTCGGCCGGTGCCTGGCTTCGTAGACGAATTTGTATATCCCCTCATCGGGAATCCACATGGGAGCGCTGACCGTCTGCACGAGGGTTCCGTCCGAGGGGATGTCGGCCTTGAGGACGACCCCCCGTTTGCGGGGCCGGTGAAAGCTCCGGGACAGATTGTCAGTCTTTTCCAGGACGCGCTCGTCCAGAAACAGCTCTCGCTTCTCCGGCTCCAGCGGGATGACTTCGGTGGCTTTCACCTCCCAGCCGGACGCCAGCAGGAGACACGCCAAAGAGAAAATCAGGCAGGGCTTCAATGCATTCCTCGAATTGTGGATTGCCTCCAATCATGACACCCTGTTCGGAAACATCCAACCGGGGGAATCCCAGATGAATCACTCGAGAGTACTGGCCACAAGCCTCTTGGCGTTGCTGGCCATGCCCATCCTGCAACCGGGCCATTCACCGGCCCAAATCGGAAGTGAGCGCCAACTGTTCGTGGATCGGCTGCTGATCGACCGCATGGACGGGGTCCGATTGAAGATGCACTCTCCCGTTCGCCGGGAGGCCGCTCTTCGTATGGAGCACCCGTGGGAAGAGAAGGGTGTTTCCTACATGGTGGCCTTCAAGGACGGAGACCGGTTTCGGGCCTGGTACCGCGCCGACGCCGCCACTCATCGGACCGCCTACGCCGAGAGCAAGGACGGCATCACCTGGGTGAAACCCATGATCGGTCCGATCCCGTTCGGGGACCGCAAGAAGACCAACCTGGTCTGGGAAGCGGAGAACCGGGCCGGCAACCTCTCGGTTCTCAAGGACCCGAACCCGGATGTGCCTCCCGGGGAACGGTACAAGGGGATCATCCGCGGCCGGAACCAGATCCGGGCATTGGTCTCGGAGGATGGGATTCACTGGCGTCCGTTCCGGGAGAAGCCGCTGATCGACAGCTTTCCGGTCGACTCCCACAACATCCTGATCTGGGACCCCCAGCAGGAACGGTATGCCATCTACTTGCGCGGCATCCGAAAGGTCCCCGGCGTGGCGATCGACAACACCTCCTGGAAGGATCTGGGAGTCCGCTGGGTGCGCCGTTCGTTGTCCCGGGATTTTCGGAACTGGTCGGAGCCGCGGCTCATCGAATCGGGAAGCTCCCCCATCGAACAGTTCTACACCAACGACACCGTGGTCTACGAACGGGCGCCCAGCTACTTTCTCATGTTCCCGTCCCGCTTCGTGGTGGAGCGGGTGCCGGTTCCCGATTGGCCCGCCGGCTCCGGCGTCAACGACATTGTCCTGCTCTCCAGCCGGGACGGCATCAACTGGGACCGAACCTTCCGGGAGGCCTATCTGCGGCCGGGGCCCGATCCCAATACGTGGCACGAGCGGGCGCTGTACATGGAACACGGGATCCTGCAGACCGGACCCCGGGAACTGTCCATGTACGCCATGCACAACTGGAGAACAGACGACACTCACATCCGCCGGCTCAGTCTCCGAGTGGACGGGTTCGCCTCGGTCCACGGCGACTATGACGGCGGTATTCTCATCACCCGTCCCCTGGTCTTCGCGGGAAGCGAGTTGGAGATCAACTTCGCCACCTCCGCCGTGGGCAGCCTCCGCTTCGAGCTTCGGGACGGGAGCAACAATCCGCTTCCGGGCTTCGGACTACAAGACTGCGACGAGATCTACGGGGACGAGATCGACCGGGTGGTGAAGTGGAAGGGCAGCCCGGACGTCTCCTCCCTGGCGGGTCGTCCCGTCCGCCTCCACATCCGGTTGCAAGACGCCGATCTCTATTCCTTCCGCTTCCGGTAGAGCGGAATCGGAACCGGTCAGCGAGGCCTCTCCGGCCAGACCGTGTCGGGGCTCACCGGTTCCGGTTGGTCGGGACCGAGATTGTCTGGATCCACGGCAGCCACCACGAAATTCTCCGGACGCACGGGAGCGCCCGACAGCCGGCGAAGCATGGCGAGCTGTCCGGCATGGGTCATGGCGTCGGAGAACGGTCCCTGCAGGAGCCGTTCTTCGGTCGTGCCATTCAGTTCGGTGCCGGCCACGAGGTGCCGCGCCAGATCCTCCAGCATCGAGTGGAAGCGGTCGACCTCCGAGTCAAGATCCGGCAACGGGTCCGGCCAATACCGGCCACCCTCGAAGAACGTGCGCGCGTAGCCGAGAACGCTGGTCATATGCCGGACCAGCTCGACCGGCGTCCGCACCTGGTTGCCGGCTTGGAACGTGCCAAAGGATTCGGGCGCGCCGCGGAGCGCCTTCTGCGTCCGGTAGGCGAGCGCGGCAAGAAAATGCCGAAGCATCGCGCGTTTGTCATTCATTGCGGTGGATCTCTTCTTGGTCTGACGGCTCTGCGATGCGCAGCAGAAAACTCACATGGCGCCGGTTGCTTGAATGGTTTATCGCCTCGTGAACTGGGTTTCAAGGTTGTCGGAAATCCATTGGTTCAAGCTCTTGCCGTCCTCTTTAGCCTGAACATAGACTCGGCGGTGGAGTTCAGCCGGAAGCCGCAGCGTCAGGCGGCCGGTAAATGGTTTGTCCGGATCTTCTCCGCACTGAGTGCAAAAATCCAGGTAGTCATCGATAGATTCACGAAATGCCTCCTCAAGACCCCTGACCGTGTCGCTCTCGAAAGTGATCACGTCGCGCGTGTCCAGCACCTCGCCATGGAATACGTGGGCTTCGGAGTCGTATTCGGCGTGGCCAACGTATCCTTTGTATTCCAGCATTATTCCTCCTCCGGCCCGATCCCGGCCGTTTTCAAGAATCTTTGAACGGACCTGAGCGCACCCTTGCCGACTTCCTTCCGAGGATGCGGACGATGGAACACCGCACGAACTCCATTCAGGTGCACACGGATGCGGGAACCCCGCCCTTCCGATAACCTCGCACCAAGCGCCAACAACAACTTCTCGATACGCGACCAGGCCAAGCCGGCGCGTGTCGGCCGCTCAAAAATCTCATTCAGTGTTTTCCGATGTCGACCTGCTGAGGCTATGGTGTCATATTATGACACCATAGCCTCAGTTTGCAAGTGTAAATGTCGGGACATCGAGGAAACGAAGTCCTCGGTGGATCGAAAAGGCTCAGGCGACCGGCTTCAGAGCTTGAGTTCGTTTTCTACCCTTACCCTCCGTCCCTCCGCCCGCCGCGAGATGTCGGCGCCGATCATGATACGGCACACGGCCACCGTGTCCTTCATCAGTTCGACGGGCCGCTTTCCCGTCCGGACCATGGACGTGAAGTCGCCGAGCAGGCTCCGCATCATGAAGAAGGGGTCGTCGGCCGGCAGCACCAAGTGTCCCCCCGTTCCGTGCAGCGACATTTCCAACATTTTGGCCAGGGGATGCAGGACCTGCAGAAGTGCGCGGCGCCGCTTCGACCAGATCACCTCCACCGACCAGTCTCCCCCCTGGACCTGGTGCCGGTTCCCGGCTCCGTCCCGCCAGGGAACGGTCTTGAGAGGTCCGGATTCTCCCAGAAAGGCGACGCTCACAGGTTCCCGGCCCCAGAGTTGAACCAGGGTCTCTCCCATATGCCAGCCGTAGCCGAACCAGTCCATGGCCGACAGGCCTCGGAACAGGCGGGCCGTCCCCACCGGGCCGGGCTCCGCCTTGAATTCCCGGAGCGCCGGATTGTAGCGCAGGTTGGAGCAGCTCATGAGCGGGTAGTCCTCTCCCGCCTCGCTCCACAGTTGCCGCATCGTTTCCCAGCGGCTGACCAGGGGCCGGTCGAAGAAGATGGGGATGCCGCGTTCCAGGAAAGGCCGGGCCAGGGGAAGGTGGGTGTCTCCCTCGTTCTCGGTGATGAGGACGCCGTCCACTCCGTCCAGGAGGTCCTCCGGCCGATCCGCCACGTGGGGAATCCGCCCGATCCAGGCGGCGTGTTCCGCCTTGCGGCGGTCCTCGGCCCAGATCGACACCACCCTGGCCCCGGAGAGCCGCCGGTTCTCCGGCGGTTGGGCCTCCAGGTAGCGAACGATGTTGGGGTAGGCCTCTTTCAATCCCTCCCGGTCGTAGCCGTTGCAGAAGGCGGACATGGAATAGGGATGGCCATGGGAGACCCCCAGGATGCCCAGACGTAGATCCGTACCCGGCGGCATGCCGTCACCCGTTACTGAAATTGAAAGGCGAAGATCTTGGCCCGCCGCAGTTGAAATCGAAGCCGGACCGGTTCCCCGGCCAGATCCTTCAGATTCCGGCGGTTTCTCCAGGTGACGGTGTGCGCGATCGAGTTTCCCCGGAAGGCGTCGCAATCCTCCCGGCCGAATCCCGCCACCGGTTCCCCCGTCGAGGCATCCAGAACCTCGACCGTGACTCGCCCCTCGTCGCCCGCGGTCCGGGCGTTGATCTCCAGTCGTTCCCCATCGAAAACCAGGGGCTTGGTGGTGAACTCCCCCTCCCCTGCCGTCAGCGAGACGAATCCGTCCAGGCGCAACTTGGCCAGGTTGATGCTGCTCTCCTCATTCTCCCCTCGCGGAAGCGCCCAGTGACCCTTGCGGTAGCCGATGTAGTAGAGCCAGATCTCTCCCAGGTCTCTCCGCACCACCGGCAACTGGGCCATGTAGACCATCCCCGCATCGTAGGTGTCGGCGGACCCGACCGGCAGGAACGGACGGCCGTTCCCCAACCGGCGCCACTTCCGGCCGTCCCGGCTGGCGACCAATTGGATGTCCACGGTGTCCAGCCACGGCGTCCGGGCGGTTCCCCGGACCGGGGGGATCCCCGGCTCCATCCCGCTGCAGATGTGGTAGCGGGTCAGAAAGGCCACGTACTGGTTCTCGTACGGCAGGCACTCCAAGGTGTAGAAGCCTCCGGTGCAGGGAGCGTCCCTCTCTTCGGGCGGGATCAGGAGGTAGGGCCGGTTGACCTCCACCGGGTCCTTCATCCCCCGGGGCGCGTCCCACTTCAGGAAATCGGGACTGGTGGCGATGCCGGGCGCCCGTACGCGGCCCTCTCGTGCCAGGAATCGGGAATCGCCTTCGAAGAGGGGAGGCCAGAGCCGAATGTGGGCCACGTACCGGCTTCGGGCCTGGTCCCAGAACACCACCTGGTGGGTGTCGTTGTTCATGTAGACGGGATTGACTTGGGGACTGGGATAGTTGGTCCAACGGATCCCGTCGGGCGAATGGGCCGCCCAGACACCCCCCTTGACGGTCTCGGCGTGGAATCCCTCCTGCCCCGGCTTGAGCGAGGGACGCCGGTAGAGCATCTTGTAGCGCTTCTCCGGGTCCTTTTCGTGGGGATCCTTGAACACTCCCGGCGCCCGGACTCCTCCCGGCTTGCCGAAGACGAAATTGTGCTCCCGGGAGGACCGCCCTCTGCAGAATGGCGAACGGAAGTCGAACTGCCCCACCGCCGGCGCCTCCCAGTCGATGCCGTTGACGGAGGTGTAGTACCCCAGAAGGTTCTCCTTCCAGAGATAGTCCACCACCTGGTTCCACATCTTGTAGATCTTCTCTTCCCGGTCGTAGATCAGGTTGCTGTGTCCGAAATCCATGTCGGCGCCCCAGCAGCGGTCCATCTGCAGGACGGGGTTTCCGGCGTATTTCAGCGGTTGATTGACCAGCGAATAGACGCCTCGCCGGGACGCCACGATCCGGTCGTCCAGGAAGAGCTGCTTCTGCTTACCGATCTGAACCGGTTCCGGCCCGGCCGCCATGGCGATCCCGCCGCCAGTCCAGAGAAAACAGGCCAAAAGACACGCCGGAAGGCGCACAGGTCCCGATCGCGGGAGTGCGACCGGGGTTGAATCCGACTTGGAAACGTTCATGGCGAACCTCTCGAGACAAGTCTGCGGAGGGACCGATCCGGATCGACGCACGGCACGGGCGCCCTCCGGCACCGACTCTGCATCGGCTACATGGCCGTATACCCTCCGTCGACGACCAGGTTGGCTCCGGTCACGTAGCTGGACGCATCCGACGCCAGGTACAGGATGGCGGCGGCGACGTCCCGCGCTTCGGCCATCCGGTTCAGCATGGTGCGGGCGCTGTAGCGCCGGACGAACTCATCCGTGGCCGGCAGGATCCGGATACCCCCCGGACTGACGCAGTTGCATCGCACCTGGGCCGGTCCGTAGTAGCTGGCCACGAACCGGGTGAAATTGATCATGCCCCCTTTGTGAAAAAAGTAGTCGGGAACGAAGGGACTGCGGTCCAGGCCCTGGTATAGGCTCCGGTCGGGTCCGATCCGGCCGTGAATCGAGGCCACGTTGACGATGGAGCCTCCGCCGCGCTCCGCCATCACATCGCCGAACGTCCGCGTCACTGAGAAGAGGCCGGTCGCGTTGACCTGCATGCTCCGGGAGAAGCGCATCGGGTCATCGGTCCAATCCCCCATGCTCCGGCCCACCGCGGCATTGACCAGAACATCCAGCCCGCCGTCCCGATCCAGAATGGCGGTCTTCAGATCCCGGATCGACTGCTCGTCCCCCTGGTCCAACGGGACCGGAATCACCGGCAGGCCCCGTTCGGCCAGCCCGTCGGCCACGGTCCGCATCCGGTCCGCCCGGAGGTCGCCTCCGTAGACCGTCGCTCCGGCTTCGGCCAGGCCCTGGATGAAGGCCGGCGCGTGCCGCCCCGCCCCGCCGGTCACGAGCACCACTTTGCCCTTCAGGGAGAAGCTGTCGAGTAATCCCATGTTCAGACGCGGAGTCAGCGAAAGCGAAGGGCGAAGAGGTCGGCGTCCCGGAGCGCAAAGCGCAGCCGCACCGGACGGCCCGCCAGGGAGGAGACATCGGGCCCTCCCTTCCAACGGACTTCCCTTTCCAGCTCGTCGCCGAAGACCACGGAGCAGTCGTCGAGACTGAAACCCTGTAGGGGAGTTCCCGCCGCGTCCTGCAGCTCCACGCGGATGCTCCCGGCGGCCGAAGTCGAGAAGTTGAGGATGAGTCGCCCGCCCTCGAAGACGAGAGGCCGGGTGACGATCTCGCCTCCGGCCATGGGAGCCGTCACCGCCACGAAGCCGTCGATTCGAAGGGTATAGCGGCGGATATTGGTGCTGTTCCCCCTCCAGTAGCCCTCATTCACATAGACGGAGAGCTCATTGGGCGCTCCCTCCATATGGCTTCGGGTCTCCACCAGACCCCAGTTCTGATAGTTGTCCCCGTAGACCCAGTTGTCCACCGGCCTCAGTCCGGGACGAACGAAGGCCTCCTGCCAGCGCCGGAAACTGGTCCGGTCCCGTCCGGCCATGAAGATGCCCTCCGTCAGTGCCGTGCCGAACCGGACATGGACCCCCGCTCTCAGTCGCCGGTGCTCCTGCTCGGAAAGGGCCTTCATCGAATCGGTCCATCCCCACTCGACGTAGCGGGTGGGAAAGCCCAAAAGGATGTGGGGAGCCCGGTAGTAGGGCAGGATCTGGTTGGTGTAGAGCTCCTCGTCAGGCGCACCCGGGTAGCTGAGCGTGACGGGATCGGTCCAGTCCAGAAAGTCCCGGGAAGTGCCGGTCAGGATGTCGCGGATGCCGCGCCTTCCGCCGGGGTCGCCGTCAAGCTTCCTGAAGTACCGGTGGTACTCGCGGTACTCGCGGCGCACCGGATCCCAGAAGGCCAGGTTCTGGGAATCGAAGGCGCCCTTGGTGCTGACCGGCCGGTCGGCCATGAGGTCCCAGTGGATGCCGTCGGGAGACTTCCAGGCGTAGAGTCCCCGTGACTCGCTCCCGCTGGACAGGGCCTTGTAGCGGGCGTCCGGAGCGGCCGCCGGATTCGCATCCTTGAACGGCACGAAATTGTGAATCGTGCCGCCCACGGGAATCCGGTCCAGAATGATGTTGTTGGATTTCGACCCTTCGAACTCCACCAGACCCAGATTGGGACGGTACCAGCGGATCCCGTCCAGGCTCTCCACGTAGCAGACCACCTCGCGATGCCCGAGTTTCAGGGTTTCGCCCGTGATGAATTGGGATCCGCGGTAGTACATGCGATAGCGGCCGCCGTCCTGAAAGACGGTGAAGTAACCGCACGCGTTGCCCTCCCAACTCCGATCGGTCACGAGGACGACCTCCCTGGGTTGGGGCCGCCGAAGTTCGAGCCGGGCGGCTCCCCGGGTCTCCTCGATCAGCCGGTCGTCCACGAACAGCTCGAGGCGCGACCCGATCTCCAGTCCCGCATCTTGGCCCCGGACGGAAACACCGTTCCAGAACAGGAGGACGAACAAGATCACTCGCAATGGCATGATGAGTCTCCTTGTGCCGATGGTTCAGGTCGACGTCACCGGAATCGGAGGGCGAACAGGTCCGCGTCCCGGAGCGCGAAGCGCAGCCGCACTGGACGGCCCGCCAGGGAGGAGACGTCGGGCCCTCCCTTCCACCGGACCTCCCTTTCCAGCTCGTCGCCGAAGACCACGGAGCAGTCGTCGAGGCCGAAACCTTCCAGTGGGGTACCCGACGCATCCTGCAGCTCCACCCGGATGCTTCCGGCGGCCGACGTCGAGAAGTTGAGGGTGAGTCGCCCGCCCTCGAAGACGAGAGGCCGGGTGACGATCTCGCCCCCCGCCATGGGAGCCGTCACCGCCACGAAACCGTCGATTCGAAGGGTATGGCGTCGAAGTTTGGTTCCGTCCCCCCTCCAGTAACTCTCGTTGACATAGACCGAGAGTTCATTGGGAGCTCCCTCGATGTGGCTTCGGGTCTCCACGATGCCCCAGTTCTGAAAGTTGTCCCCATAGACCCAATTGTCCACCGGCCTCAGCCCCGGACGGATGTAGGCCTCCTCCCAGCGGTGAAAGCGGATCCGGTCCCGGCCGGCCATGAAGAGGCCCTCGGTCAGAGCCGTGCCGTAACGAATATGGACTCCGGCTCGCAGGCGCCGGTGCTCCAACTCGGGAAGGGCTCTCATGGAATCGGACCATCCCAGCTCGATGTAGCGGCTGGGAAAGCCCAACAGGATGTGTGGAGCCCGGTGGTAGGGCCGGATCTGGTTGGTGTAGAGCTCCTCGTCAGGCGCGCCGGGATAGCGGAGCCAGACCGGCTCGGTCCAGTTCAGAAAGTCCTGGGAGGTGCCGGTCAAAACGTCGCGGAGCCCGCGATGTCCCTCCGGCAACCCGGCGGCCTTTCTGAATTCCCGGTGGTACTCGCGATACTCGCCGCGCACCGAATCCCAGAAGGCCAGGTTCTGAGAATCGAAATAACCCTTGGTGATGACGGGCCTGTCGGACATGAGGTCCCAGTGGATGCCGTCGGGAGACTTCCAGGCGTAGAGCCCCCGTTCCGGACTCCCTCTCGACACGGCCTTGTAGCGGGCGTCCGGCGCCGCCGCGGGGTTGGCGTCCTTGAAGGGGACGAAATTGTGAACCGATCCTCCCACGGGAAGCCGGTCCAGAATGATGTTGTTGGCTTTGGACCCTTCGAACTCCACCATGCCCAGGTTGGGGCGGTACCAGCGGACCCCGTCCAGGCTCTCGGCGTAGCAGATCACCTCTCGATGCGGACGCACCAGCCTCTTGCCGGTCTCGAAGTGGGACCCCCGGTAATACATGCGGTAGCGGCCGTCGTCCTGGAATATGGTGAAGTGGCCGCACGCATTCCCTTCCCAGCTCCGGTCGGTCACCAGGACGACCTCCCTGGGAACGGGCCGGCGGAGCTCCACCCGGGCGTCCCCGCGGGTCTCCTCGATCAGGGCGTCATCCACGAACAGCTCCAGCCGGGAGCCGATTTCCAGTCCCGATTCCTGGGCCCAAACGGAAGCGCTGCTCCAGGCCAGGAATGCGAACATAGTTACTGGTACCCGCATGATGGCTCCTTCGGTTCCGGTGGAAGGGTGGGATCTTTCCGGAAAACCTATCACAGCCCGGTTTCCGGGACCAACGAGAAGGAGGAATGGCGGGGAGACTTCAAGGCCGATTATTGGGCGCCCGTCACTGTCCCGACTATGATGGAGAGCCGGATGTCCTATCTCTTGCTGCGTTTTCCCCGGCTCTTGGTTGCCGCCGGACTGGCAGCCCTTGGATTGCCTGCGCTGGGTATGGCGCAGGTCATGGAAGGGCGCCTGGCGGTCCAGGTGTCCGATCCCAGCGGCGGCGCGATCCCGGCCCTGGTCCGACTCGCCGGCCGGAGCCCGGAATTCGTCGCGACTGTGACGGCCGACGAGACAGGCCATGCCGTCCTCAAGCGTTTGCGCCCCGGCCAGTACCGGCTCACGGTCTCCCATGCCGGTTTCGAAGACCTGTCCCGGCGAGTGGAGATCCGCTCGGCAGTCCCGCAGTCCGTTCAAGTCGTCCTGGAGGTCGGCACGCCCCACGAGGAATTGACGGTCGAAGATTCGGCGCCTCTCCTGGATCCCCTGCAACCCTCCAATGCCATGCAAGTGGGGCGGATGAACTTGAATCGCACTCCCGGAACGACTCTGGGCCGCAGCACCATCGACGTCGTGACCACCCTGCCCGGCTGGCTGCTGGAGGCCAACGCCGTCCTGCATCCGCGAGGTTCGGAATACGACACCCAATACGTCATCGACGGGATGCCCCTCTACGACAACCGATCCATCGCGTTCGCCCCCGCGTTCGAAAACGACGAGTTCGAAGCGGTGAACGTTCTCACAGCCGGGATCCCGGCCGAGTACGGCCGCCGGTTGGGGGGAGTGATCGCGCTGGACACGCGCCGGGCCGAGCGGCGGGGACACCGCACGGCTCTGGATCTGCAGGCCGGGGGATACGGAACCTGGTTCGGTTCCATGTTCCACCAGTTTGCCGCGGACCGCACCTCCCTCTCGTTAGGACTGCAAGCCGGAAATACGGATCGATACCTGGACCCGCCCTCCATCGAGAACTTTACCAACCGGGCAAGTGCGGGAGGCGTCAACGCCCGGCTGGCCCATGACCTTTCCCCTCGCGACCAGTTCACCGCCTACCTCCGGTACAACCGCACCGGATTTCTGGTGCCCAACGACCTGGAACAGCAGGCGGCGGGACAGCGCCAGGATCGCCGCATGGGGGAGATGGCCGGGCAGATCCACTACCAGCGGACCATCTCGCCGAGCACATTGGGCTCCATACGTGGAATGATCCGAGACCTTTCCAGCGAGCTGTGGAGCAACCCGCTGGCGACCCCGGTCCATGTCCAGCAGGATCGCGGATTCCGCGAAGCCGCCGTGGTCGGCGGCATCACCGTCGACCATCATCGGCACACCCTGAAATTCGGGGGCGACGTCCGGATCAACGACATCCGCGAGACATTTCTCCTGTCGGCACCGGGAGAATTGAGCCGCCCGGACCTGGCGTTCCAAGAGGAGCGGCGCAGCACGGAGTTGGGCCTGTTCGTTCAGGACCAGATCCGTCTCGGGAATTTCGCCACGACTCTGGGGGTCCGCTTCGATGCCTACAGCCTGCTGGTGGAGGAAACGGCGGTCAGTCCCAGGGCCGCCGTCAGCTACTACGTTCCCCAGGCCGAAATACAATTGTTCGCCTCCTACGACCGCATCTTCCAACCTCCTCCCATGGAGAATCTGCTGCTGTCCAGCGGCGCTTCGGCATTGGAGATCGACGCCGTCGAGGGAACGATCCCGGTGCCCGCAAGCCGAGCCAACTTCTTCGAAATCGGGTTGCGCAAGACCGTGGCCAACGTTTTGCGCCTCGACCTGAACCACTACTGGCGAACCTTTCGGAACTACATCGACGACGACGTCTTTCTGAACACGGGCGTCTCGTTCCCCATCACCTTCGACACGGCCCGCATCGAGGGGACCGAAGTCCGGCTCGAGCTGCCGCGCTGGAGACGGGTCTCCTCTTTCGTCAGCTATTCGAACCTGCTGGGCCGGGCCACCTCGCCCGTAACGGGAGGGCTGTTCATCGAGGGAGGCGAGGCGGAGGAATTGCGGGATGTGGTCGAGCGGTTTCCCATCAGTCAGGATCAGCGCAACACGGTCGCCACCCGGTTCTTGTTCGATCTCCACCGGCGGGTCTGGCTCGGGATCGGGGCCCGGTACGGCAGCGGGTTGCCGGTGGAGTTGGCCGACGACGATGACGACGATGAGGGTGAGGACGAGGAAGAAGGAGAGGCGCCGGATTCCGGCGCCGATGACGAGCGCTTCATTGCTCCGGAGATTCTGGCGCGGGTGAATTTCGAGCGGGCCAGAGTCCGGCCCAATTTCAGCCTTGATCTTTCCGTCGGGGCCCGGCTCTGGGAGGCCGACGCGCAATCGGTCTCGATACAGTTCGACGTGCGCAACCTGACCGACCGGCTCAACGTGATCAACTTCAACGGCCTGTTCTCGGGCACCGCCCTGGCGCCCGGCCGGCTGGCCACGGTGCGGTTGAAGATGCGGTTCTGACCTGGCGCGACGTGGGCGGCGGCGCCACGGTTTGTTGCCCGGTGTCTCTCCGGAAGATCGGCGCTTGGCAAGGCGCCACTGCGCCGCCGTTCCTCCGCTGCTCCTCCGCCGCCGCTCCGGAAATTTCGGACAATGGATACATGAAGCCGAGAATATCGGCAGTGTCCGGCGACCGGGAAAAAATTCTGCTGACCGGGTCCACCGGGTACATCGGCGGCCGTTTGCTCCGCCGGCTCGAAGCCGATGCCTGCGCGGTTCGGTGCCTGGTCCGGCGGCCGGAGATCCTCAGGCCACAGGCCGAGGACACCACCGAGGTGGTGCAAGGGGACCTGCTCAAGCCGGAGACGCTGCCGGAGGCGATGCGCGGGATCTCCACGGCGGTCTACCTGGTGCACTCCATGGCGTCGGCCGGAGACTACGCCGACCAGGATCGAAGGGCCGCGAAGGCGTTCTCTTCCGCAGCCCGGCAGGCGGGCGTCGGGCGCATCGTCTACCTGGGGGGACTGGGGAGCGGCGCAAAACTGTCGGGCCATCTTCGGAGCCGGCAGGAGGTGGGCCGGATTCTCCGCGGCTCCGGGATTCCCACCATCGAATTCAGGTCCTCCATCATCATCGGGTCGGGAAGCCTTTCCTTCGAGATGATCCGGTCCCTGGTGGAGAAGCTGCCCGTCATGCTGACTCCCCGCTGGGTTCACACGATGTCGCAGCCCATCGCCGTGGAAGACGTCATCGAATACCTGATCGCCGGGTTGGAGACTCCTCTTGAAGGGAGCCGGATCATCGAGATTGGAGGGTCCGAACGAGCGTCCTATGCCGACATCATGGAAGAATACGCCCGCCAGCGGGGGCTGCGCCGAAGGATGATCTCCGTTCCCGTCCTCTCTCCCCGGCTGTCCGGCTTGTGGCTGGGGCTGATCACTCCCATCTACGCCAGGGTGGGCCGCAAGCTCGTGGAGAGCCTCCGCAACGAAACCGTCGTCGACGGCGCGCGAGCCCTCGAGACGTTCGGCATCCGTCCTCGCGGGCTGGTCCAGGCGATCCAGCGGGCGCTCGCCAATGAAGACCGTGAGTTCGCGGAGACACGCTGGTCCGACGCCATCTCTTCCCTGGGCGGCGTCACGACCCGGGCCGGAGCCCGGTACGGGACCCGGATCGTCGACTCTCGAGTTCGCTACGTCCCGGTTCCGGCCCCACAGGCCTTCCTGCCGATCCGGCGAATCGGAGGAGAGTCGGGATGGTACGGGTCGGACTGGCTCTGGAGAATTCGGGGTGCGCTGGACCTGCTGGCCGGCGGTCCCGGCATGCGGCGTGGACGAAAGAATCCAGAACAGCCGGCGGTTGGCGAGACCATCGATTTCTGGCGAGTGGAGGCGTACGAAGAGGACCGGCTGCTCCGGCTCGTCGCCGAGATGCGCCTTCCGGGCCGCGCTTGGCTCCAATTCGAGGTGGAACCCGACGGATCGGGGTCCCGGGTCCGGCAGACCGCCGAATTCGACCCCCGGGGATTTCTGGGCCTCGCCTACTGGTACGCCCTCTACCCGTTGCATCACTTTATTTTCGAGCGGTTGCTCCGGGGAATCGCCTTCCTGGCGGTTCGAGCGACTTGGGAGACGGCGGAAGCCGAGGACGGAAGGAAAGGCACCGTAGAATGAATCGTCCTGCCTGACGCTCACCCGAGGGACGCTCCGCCGGTCGCGTGTTAGAATCCGCGCGAAAGGGGGCAGGACATGTTGACGCGACGACGTGAGTGCCCGCCGCCAGAGTCCAGGTTCCGAGCGTCACGAGCCACTTCACATTATTTTCGCCCGACCCGGTTCTTCCCGAATCGCACCAGGGTCATGGGCGGGCTCGTGGCGGGAGCCTGTTTCTGGTTCATGGCCTGCACGGAAGCGCCGGATCGTCCCGGCCCGGGCAATGCGCCCACGGTGACGACGGGATCGGGTAGCGCCCTGGGGACCCGGGCGTTGACCGTCAACGGTTCCATCCATCCTCACGGGGAACCCACCACCTACTACTTCGAGTACGGCCCATCGAAGGACTACGGGTTCCGGACGGCCGAACGGCCCCTCCCGCCCCGTTTGGCCGCCTACTACCACGAGAGCTGGGAGGAGGGCATGGGGGGCTGGGACACCTGGCTGAACCAGTCCCTGTTCGCCTCCGGCGGGCCGTCGGGAGGATACGTGAGGCTGGCCGAGCCCAGCCGGAACGACCACAACCACGACGACGGTATCGGCACGCTGCACCTGACCAAATACCTGTGGTGCGGCCGCTGCCTCGACCCCGACCGGGATCCCGGCCCCTGCCTCGCCGCCGGGGACCCGGACCTGAGGGACGCCAGGGTTACGGTCTGGGTGCGGGGAAACGACTGGAAACCCAACGGCTCGGAGTTGCTCTGGTGGAGCCAGGCTTACGTCAACGTGGAGATGGTGGACGATCCCGGCTGGAGGGCGTCCAACTGGGCCTACACAGGGTTTCTGTTGACCGATTTCCTGATGGACGGCGAGTGGCACAGGGTGGACTACCGCCTCTGGAATGATACTTCGTACTGGAGCTACGGAGGAAACAATCCTACCCGGCAAGGGGGCGTCGCCCGGCGCTACGACTACGGCTCCATCGACCAGGTCCAGGGGCACCTCAACGACGACTTCTTCCACCTGGCGGCTTTCATCGACGTGGAGAACCCGCCCTCGGGGTCCATCGATTTCGACGAATTCCAATTGGTCTACCGCAACGAGTCGCTGCTCTTCCCCGACAACGGAGGCCGGCTGGTCTCCTGGCCCCAGGACTCGCCGGACGATCCGGCGACGCTCACCGACGGCTGGCGCCACGGCTCCGGCCGCATGTGGAAGAGCTCTCCCGACCCGCAAGCACCCCAGGAGTTCGTTTACACCTTTGAACGGCCCGTGACCATCGACGCGGTCCAACTCCACCAGAACCCCGAATGGCCCGGCAAGGAGGTGGAGATCCTGGCCTCGGAGGACGGAGAAACCTATACAACGATTTTCAAGCGGACCCTGCCCCGCAAAGGGGAACCGAATGCCAATTTCGCCTTCACCCTGGACCAGGGCCTGGCAACCCGGGCCGGTCACCTGAAGGTGCGCCTCCTTTCGGGATATGAGGACCGTCACCGGGGTCTGGGCGAGATCGAGGTCTTCGGCTCGGGGGCCGTCATGAGGACCGACGACGATCTCTACAACGTCAACACGGACATCGGACGCCTGACGCCGGGGACCACCTATCACTACCGGCTGGTGGCAACGAACGCAGCAGGCACGACCCATGGCGAGGACCGCACCTACACCCTGCCGGCCGGCCATCGTCCCCTGGTGAGGACCGGCGCGGCAAGCCGGGTCCGGGCACGGTCGGTCAAGGTGGAAGGCAGGCTCAATCCCATGGGCGTGCGGACCCGTTTCCATTTCCAGTATGGGACCGATACCGGTTACGGCCGGGAATCCTCCGCCGGCTATGCCGGGTTGCAGGTCACCCCCAGGTTGGTCTTTTCCGACCTCACGGATCTGGCGCCCGGGACCACCTACCACTATCGCCTGGTGGGCGAAAACGAGCAGGGCGTCAGCTACGGAACCGACGCCACCTTCACCACCGCGCCGGCGAGATGACGCGCCGCACGAACAACGCCAGGAGGACCTTCATGAACGGACCCCTCGATTCCACCCGGAGAACCTTCCTGGGCCAGGCCGGGCTGGCGGCCACGCTCGGCGCCTGCTCACAGCCCGCCCCGGCAAGGGAAACAACCCCATCGAACCGGCCTCGAATCCGCATCGGCACCCGCGTCAACGCCAATTGGTTGAAGAGCGAGGACGACGTCGACCTTCGTTTCCTGAAGCAGATCGGCGTCGACTACGTGGACATCGTCCTGAGCATGGTCGAGGGCTACAACGGGACCGGCAGCTTTACCCGGGACGCTTTCCGGCGGCTGACCGACCGGCTCCGGAGAGTCGGACTTCGCATCGAACGGGCCAACTCCCTGGGCCCCCACTACCTGGACGCCCACCTGGGGCGGCCCGGCGGCCAGAAACAAATCGACAACCTGAAGCGGATCGGAGAGATCCTGGCCGAGTTCGAGATTCCGGTTTACGGCATCCAGGCCTGCCAGGCCGCCCTGCACCTGGACTACCGGCGGACCGGCTGGACTCGCCCGCGCGGCCGGGGAGGCTACGAGTACTATTCCTTCGACCTGGAGAAGTCCAAGGCGGCGCCCGCTCCCAAGTATCGCGTCAGCTCGCAGCAACTCTGGGACGGCCTGCTGAACATTTACCGACAGGTCATCCCCGTCGTCGACGGGAGCCGCACCCGGGTCGCCATGCACGGCAACGACCCCCCGCTTTACGAATACCTGGGAAATCCTCAGATTCTGTGCCGGTTCAAGGACTTCGACCGCCTGTTCTCGGAAGTCCCCAGTCCCAACAACGGGATCACCTTCTGCGTCGGCACCCGTTACGAATCCGGCGAGGACGTGCTCGAGGGCATCCGGCATTTCGGGAGCCAGGGAAAGCTGTTTCACGTCCATTTCCGGAACGTTCGCGGGACCCTTCCGGCGAACGGCGGATACTCCGAGGTCGCCGTGGACGAAGGCGACATGGAAATGGAGAAGGTGCTGAGCGCCCTGGCGGAGGTGGGTTACGACGGGGTCATCGACTACGACCACGCCATGGGAATCACCGGAGACGAGCCTCTGCCGAAGCAGTACGTCGCCTTCGCCGTCGGTTACATGAGGGGCCTGCTGCACAGCATTCCGGGACAACGGCGAGCCCGCTCCTGACCCGGAGGCGGTCTCATGCTCTGCCTCAGACCTCCTCCAGGATGGAGGCCGCCAGGTAGACGTGCCTCCCCTCTTCCCGCTGCCGGTTGAAGTAATAGGTCAGGAGGACCCGCCCGTCCTGCATCAGGGCGCCTTGGGGATAACCCAGATCGCGCATGAATCCGTCATCCCGCACCACCAGTTCCTCGGCCTCGTCGATATGCCTGCACTCCGGGTCCAGCAGGCGCGCCCGGACGCCGAAGGGCTCTTGGCGGTATCCGTAGGCCAGGAGGATCCGTCCGCTGGGCAGCGCCGTGGCCCAATAGGGATAACCCCAGAGCCGATGGCGCACCGGCGCGCTCCAGGTCCTCCCGCCGTCGTCGGAGGACGCCGTCACCAGACGGCCGGCCGGATTCACGTCCCCGCCCCAATTCTCACGCTGGCGCTCGGTGGCGCCGGCGTGAATCCGGATGAAAGCCACCAACCTGCCCGAGGCCGTCTCCTGGACGAAGGTCTCGTTGTAGGCGACGGCGCCGTCGACCAGGCCGCCGGAAGGCAACTGCAACGGGTCCGAGGGTCCCGCGATTTCTCCAACGAACGACCAGCTCTTGCCCATGTCCGGCGATTCCATCAGGGCCGCACGCCATGGATTGGGATAGGAATACACGGGAAGAACGAGCCGTCCACTGTGGAGCTGGATCACGGGACTCCTGAGGTTCGCGGGTGAAGGAGCCCCCGGCAGCAGGGAGGGAACGCCGTCGATGGGAGAGACCCAGTAGCGGGGACTCCAGGTTCGACCTCGATCCAGGGATCGCCTCACGCTGACGCCCGAGATCACGGCGTAGTTTCCCAGTTCCTCGGCGCTGTAGGACAGGCGATAGCGTCCGGCGCCGCCTGGAACCCTTTCCTGGGGCAAGGCTCGAACCCGCTCATAGGAGGCCCTGGTGACGGTCTCCATGACCGCGGTGCAGTAGAGGACCGAACCGTCCGCGAGCAGGGTCAGATTGACGTTGTGGACGCCCCCGTAGTCGACGGGGACGGGGGTTCCCCAGGTTTGTCCGCCGTCACGGGAACTGACGACGAAATTCTCCGTTTCGATGTGAGTGTGCTTGCGGGCGGCGGCGGGATGCCGGCGGAAAGCCAGAAGGATCTCGCCGTCCGGAAAGATGACCGGAGAGGGTCCCGGACCATAGTAATAGCGGGGATCCTTCCGAATATCGAAATCCCGCACCTTCTCCAGTCGGCCGGAGCCGGTTGGAGCACTTCCCAGCGCAGTCTGGGGAAACGCAGAGCCCGGTGCCCAAACGAGGGCGGCGGCCAGCCGCCACGTGTCTCTGAAGAAAGTTCGCCTGTTCCCTAATGACGACTCCGGCGCCGGCTGGCTTGCCGAGGGCCTCGCAGGGGTGGAACGGCTCGAAAGCTCGATCGATTGACCCGACGGGACGGAGGCTTCAATCGGTAGCGAAGCAGTAGTACAGCGCATCGCCTCCGGTACCCTGCAGGTTCTCCTGGCTGCAGCCCCGGGAACCGTGTGCCGAGTTCCAGGAGGAGGGATTCTGGCCCCCGCCGGTGCGGTCGTGATGGCCGACCTGGGCGCTTCCTTCGCCGTGGCTGGTCCAGTTCCCGCAGGTGGTGTCCTTGCCGGCCGGGAAGGCCGTGCCGTCCAACTGGGAACCGGTCAGGATATCGTGCCGGTTGGGACTGTCCCCACGTCCGTTGACCATCAACCCCAACTCGTTCAGTTGCGTTTCCTTGGTGAGGTTGTTGTTGTCCGAGTGCAGATCGTCGACGTCCCGGGCGACCTGGACGCCCTTGGCGTTGTGCCAGGGCCCGCTGCCGATCCGGTCCCGGGCGTTGACGGCCGCCTCGCCATCCGACGCCGTCGCGCTCAGGTACGCACGCCAGGTCTTGTCGCCGACGCCGACGGCCCGTGCCAGCATCCGGCAGCGCTGGTCGGCTCCGGCAAGTCCGCCCAGATCGGCACCGTTCCCGGCACCGGAGCTGACGATGAAGAAACTCATCTTGGGATCCGCATTCTGACCCGATACCGGGAACGAGGCGAGAGCGCCCACCAGGAATGCGGCAAGGAACAGGGGGCCTGTCTTGTTCATCACTGTTCTCCTGCGATTGGGGACCGGAAGCGTTGGGGAATGGTACCACTTTGCCGTTCGCACCGGCGCCCACGATCACGATCCGGTCAACACCGGAGAGGACTCCTGAGATCTTCTTCGGGAGCGTTTCCGTGGACAGGCCATGCCAGGAGTCGTCACGGCATTCAGCCGGCTCTGTAATCCGGTGGACTCGGTTGCTCCTCGGTCATAAAGTGTCGCGCAGGTCTACTCGTCACGCCTTGTCCGGCCGGCGTACTTAGCCCCGCCTCAGTTCTACATGGGACTTTTTCCCCAGATTGTTGAAGTGAGGTGACTAGAGAGGATAATGTCCCTCGCAACGTTTCCGAACCAGAGGAGGAAAGACGATGACGAATCGGCGAGTGGATCTGGTTGCAGTCCTGGTATTGGCCCTTGGATGGATGTTCGCTCCCCTGCCCCGGCATCTGCTGGCGCAGGATTCCGGACAGTACCATCCCATCGACGGCGCGGTGATCTACGATCACGACCCGTCCACCAAGGTGGGCGATGACATCTTCGGCAACGTCATCGCGGATTTCGAGAACGATGCGCCCGGGCGATGCTCCCACGGGGGACCGGTCTGCATGGAATACCCCAACGGCGACATCGTTGCCTTCTACGCCAACACCAGCGACCACAACCTGGACGGTTGGAGCGAGTACGCCGTGAGCCGGAACCGCGGCAAGACCTGGGACCGGTACAACAAGCTCCCGTACTCCTTCGAGGCCTACGCCCGAGATCAGAAGCATCCGGTCTGGGTCGAGGAGGGGTTGGTCACGGAGCAAGGCACCATTGTCCTGTTTCTGACCCAATTCCGGGTCCGCTCCGAAGAAACCCGGATCAAGCTGGGGCTGATCCGAAGCTACGACAACGGGGGCACGTGGTCCGATTACGAAACCCTGGACGGCAAATTCGTCGGCTATCCCTGCTCCACGGCGGTGGTGGGAGAGACCAACTACGTCATGGTCGACAGCCATGGGGGTCCCCACGTCCTCTACGTCAGCCAGAACGATGGGCGCACATGGAGCAGGAGAAGCGCCATGTCGTTGGACGATGAGGCATGGTACGGAACCATGACCATCATGGAGGACGGCCGGATGCTGGCTGGGGCCTATAAGTCAGCCGACGAGGATCACTTCTACTACTGCATCAGCAAGGACCAGGGGCATACCTGGAGTCCCCAGAAGAAAGCCTTCCTGGACAAGATGATTCGCGATCCCGAGCTCGCCTACCTCGGCGGCAAGTACTATCTGCACGGCAGATCGGGACACTACAGCGAGGGGAGCCGCCGCTATGTCCTCTACCAGTCGGACGACGGCGTCAATTGGGGGGAAGGGATCATCGTCAGCGGCGACGAGGGGCATCCCGACGGTTACGGGCAGAACTGCGTCATCAACACCTACGACGATTCGGTCCCGGACGAGCTGATGGTGATCTACAGCATCATCTACAGGGGACGCGACACCAACGAATACGTATTCTTCATCCGGCCGGACGAAAACTGACGGCGAGCCGGGTCCCCCCTCCCGGTGTAGGAGCGGCAGCGGCAGGCGGGAAGGCGCCGCTGTTGCCGGCGGCTCTTCAAGACGCGCGAAAAATGCGGGTCAGGCCAGGTACTCCTTGGCGATCTTGGCCGCCACCGTCCCGATGGCGTAGTAGCCGACCGAGATCCGGCCCACGTGGGTCAGCAGATCGTAGGCTTTCCAGCGGTTCCAGCCATATTCCTCCTCCATCCAGAGGATGAGCCAGGCGTAGGCCTGAGCCGTGGCCCGTTCCATGGGACAGCCGGTGGCCACGGTCATGATCTCTTCCGCCGACTCGATCCGGGGTCCGGGAATGGTCTTTCCGCGGATCAGGTCCACGGTGATGATCGTCTCCGAAGGCATTTCGAGCCCGCTGGCCGAAAGCTCGCCGTGGCCCATGGCGGCGTGGGCGTCTCCCAGATAGAGGTAGGCGCCCGGAACGTAGACCGGGAGATAGACGGTGCTGCCGGGACCGGTCTCGATGATGTCCATGTTGCCCCCGTGGGGTCCTGCGGGACCCGTGGTGGGCACTCCCATGTCCGGAGCCGTCCCGATGCAACCCAGCATGGGCCGATACGGAATCGTGATCTCGTCGCTCCAATAGATCTTTCCGTCCCGGATGGGGCAGACGTGGGTGCCGTGGGGACAGTCCGTGCCAATCCACTCGGCAAGCTGCTTGGGATCGCTGGTCCGGGTGGCGCATTGGCCGATACTGGGGCGAATCTCGTGGATATGGACGGCCAGCGCATCTCCGGGTCGCGCCCCGTTCACGTAGATGGGACCGGTCTGCGGGTTGCCGAAAGGCATCGCCTTCCGGTCGCGGCGATCCTCGTTGGTCCGCACCTGCCCCGAGAAGGCGTCTTCAGCCTCGACCAGCACCTTCTCTCCAGGCTCGATCCTCAGACGCACTTCATTGTGCCGGCTGTATTCGTAGTAGAGAGGACCCTGGGAAAGTCTGTGCATGGCTCACCTCACACTCCTGTGATGGAATCGATCGCCGAGAGTCTATCAGCCCGAATCCGTGCCCGCCGGGACGTTCGCCGGACTTCGACGCGGTGTATAATCTGCCCTCTGATTCACCAACCATCCCGACAGGAGAATGACCATGACCTCCATCAGCGCCCGCGCGGCAGCTCTGAAAAAACGCATCCACGCAGGCGAAATCATTATCGGCGCGTACGCTCCACCCACGGCCGGGGACGAGATGCTCCGTCCCATCGCCGAGACCGGCTCCTACGATTTCCTGTGGGTCGACAGCCAGCATGACGCCTACAACGAGTCGAATCTGATCCGGGTTTGCGCCGTCGCGGCCGAACTGGACATGCCGGTGCAGTTCCGAATCAAGCACACACGGCATACCTACCTGATCGGTAACGTCCTGGACCTGGGTCCGGCCGGCATCGAGGTGCCGCAGGTCGAGACCGTGGAGACTGTTCGCGAAGCCGTGGACAACTTCTATTACGCCCCGGACGGTGTCCGCAGTTGGGGCGGCGTTCACCGGCTGAACTTCAATCCCGAGGACGATCACCGGGAGTACCGGCGCTGGTGGGGAGAGACCGGTGTCCTCTGGATGCAGCTCGAGTCGGTGGCGGCCGTGACTGCCTCCCGGCAATTGGCTCAACCGGGCGTGGATTGCCTCTCCTTCGGGCCCATGGACCTGACCTTCAGCCTGGAGAGCCACCCCCACCACCCGTTCAAGAGCGTCGACGACTGTGTCCGGCACACCTGCGAGCAGCTTCGCGGAACCGGCACCAAGGTCCTCTTCCGCAACTACACGCCCGAAACCCGCCAGAAATACCTGGACATGGGGGTCACCGTCCTTCTGGAGAGGGCTCAGGTATAGGAGCCGGAGGCCGCCCGGTCCGGAGCTTCATGTCCGGACGGGTGTCCCGGCGAAGACCAGGGCCGCCGGTCCATTCCGCCGTCAGAACCTGTACGACGCGACCAGGTAGGTGAAGGTGTTCCCGTCCCCTGGCGTATTGGCCTTGAGAAAGGGACCGGGGAACAGGTAGCCGATGCCGCCGCCCAGGTTCACGGCCTTGGACACCGGCATCGTGAACATGGCGTCCAGCTCGTTTCCGACCTTCAGGTCGGTGGCCCCGCCGGCCGGCGGCGCAACGGACAATCCCCCCGAAACGTTGTAGAGGGCGTCATTGCCCGTGGCCAGCCAGAAGGAATGGAAGTCGACAGTCAGTCCAAACTTCGGATGGGGCTTGAACTCGGCTCCGAGCCGGATGTCCTTCAGATTGCGCCAGCCCACCAGGTCGTTGTAGCCATAGTGGAAGTGGGCGGTGGGATACAGGTTGTCAAAGGCGCCCGCCCGGCCGTCGCTGGCGTCCTCGTCACCCGAGCCGAAGTTGTAGTGAACATAGAGCCTGGGGCTCGATTCGGCGGCGATGGAATAGCCCAACTCCACGTAATAGCCCCAGGCGTCGATCACCGCGCCAGCCATGTCGCCCCACTGCCGGACCATAGCCAGGTTGTAGTCCCAGGGCCCCAGCCCCTTCGCCCAAGCTCTCAAGCCCATGGTGTAGCGGTTGAGCTTGCCTCTCTGGTTCAACTCGTCGACGACGGAAGCAGCCGACCGCAACAGGAGGTAGGGCTCCAGGGTGGAGCCGGGGATCACGTTTTCGATGGCGCCGTACACGCCATGCAGGTTGTTCCCTTCCATGGAGCGGTTGATTCGAACCGCAGGGTCGTTCTGCACCACTTGCGCTGAGAAGACGTCGACCCGGGCCCCGTCTCCGCGGAATTGGAGCTTCACGGCGTCAAAGGCCCGGGAGGTGTTGGTCCAGTTCAACGCGCCGACGAGGCGCTGATCTCCATAGGCCAGGACCTGGCGGCCCACAGTCAACGTGACCGGTGAGTTCTCGCTCCCGACCTGGGCGTATGCCTGCCGCAAGTCGAACCCGTCGCGGAAGACTCCGATGTTCGGCAACCCTTCACGGATGCCCGGTGCACTGGCGTCCTGTCCCTGAAACCCGAACTTCAGCCAGGAGGCCGGTGTGAGCCCCAGGTCCAGACGGGTCCGGATCAGACCGTATCCGTCGTCGTTCCCCTTCCGGTAACCCAGGCTACGGCGACCTTCGAAGCGGCCGCGGAACTCGCCGGAGAGAGAAACCCAACTGGGAAGCTCGTTCCCCACGCTGCGTTCAGTCGCGGCCGGAGCCCTCTTCTCATCTTTTTCCTGGTCGTCGCCGCTAGCGGGAGCAGCCGTCAACGACAGCGTCCAGAGGACGCCGGCCAACACGATCCGATTGAGGAAAAAGGAAGAATTGGAAGTGTTCCGCAGACCGGGGACAGCCGTGTCTCCGTCTGTGTCATCTCCGCGACACGACTGCGAGCCGGATCGGCATGCGCCCGGGGGTACGCCACGCTGCGACCGCGGTGTTTCCGTCAGCGCACCAGAAAGTCGGAGAATTCCATCATCGCGAATCTTCATGCGTACTCGTGCGCCCTTCAGCATTTGGCACCCGCGCAGTGAAAAACCACCGGACCTGCGCCCGGTTTAGGACCGCCGTGTAACAATACCGGAACCGGTCCTTCTATTCCTCCCCCTTCAGCGACATACACCCGGTTGGACAAGTCCCTCCACCCACCGGATCGACTTCTCCTGTTTCACTCCATTCGGCGCTGCGGTTTTCGACCCGGAGCCCTCTCGCCGATCCGGCAATCCTCCGAATCCAAGCTGACGGCGTAGTCTTCCCGGGCCGACCGGAGCGAAACCTTCTGGTTCTTCACGTCCCGCCTTACGGACTCGGGAGACCGCTCCAACGGGTCTCCCCACCCGCCGCCCCCAGGTTGCCGATGATAAAGAACTTCACCCGCTCTCATCGTCGTCGAGATCATGACGGGCAGCACCTCTCGGCTGCCGTCCTTTCTGTGCAGGACGTTTATCGAGCCTTTTCCCGGTTTCCCGGAAACCAAGCCGTAGGGCAAATGATCGCGGCGGTCGGAGCGTATGGCGAGATGGGTTTCGCCCTCCAGCAGTTCCCATTCCCGTTCCACGGCCAACCCTCCCCTGTATTTTCCCGGTCCTCCGGTATCGCCCACCAGGCCATACCGCCGAATCCGCACCGGGTATTCGGCTTCCGCCTGCTCCACCGGGATGTTGCTGGCCACGACGATGGGATTGCAGAGACCATCGTTGCCATCCATCCCCGGCCGGCCTCCCCAGGTGCCGGTGAGCGACTCGTAGTAGATATAGGCAGACCGGTCCTGGTGCCGGCCACCGAAAACGACCAGGGTGTTTCCACCCTCTCCGGCGGCCGGGATGCGATCGGGAAGCAGACCGGCCATGGCTCCGAAGATGGTGTCGACCATGCGAAATCCGGTGACGCCCCGCATTGAGGAGGCTCCCGGCATCACGACGTCCGCAACGGTTCCAGGTTCGGTGATGACATTCAGAGGACGGAACATCCCCGCCGTGTTGGGCACATCCCCGCTCATGGCGCAGCGCACGCACACGGCCACTGCCCCGCAGGTGAAGGAGCGAGTCGAATTGAGCGCTCCCCGGACCTGAGGATCGGTCCCTCTGAAATCAGCGGTGAAGGTGTCGTCCTCTATGGTGGCGGTGACCTGGAAACGAACCCGGGGCCCGCCGACACCGTCGCTGTCCATGTAGTCCACGAAGGTGCTGGTTCCGTCGGGCCACGACGCGATCTCGGCGCGCATGAGTTCTTCCGTGTAGTCGATGAGATCGTCGCCACAGGCCGAAAGAGTCTCGGCTCCATAGCGAGCGATGAGTCGCTCCACCGCCTGCTCCCCGATATTGCAGGCGGCGACCTGTGCCCGGATGTCCCCCACGGTTTTCTCAGGCACCCGGACGTTGGTGCGCAGCAGGGCGAAGATCGCTTCGTCCGGATCCCCCCGGTGATGGAGCTTGAGCCATGGGATGCGCAGCCCCTCCTGGAATATCTCCGTGTTGTCGCAGGCCGAGCTCCCCGGCAGTCTCCCCCCCAGGTCCAGATGGTGGGCCGTCGTCACGGCGAAACTGACGATTTCACCTTCCCAGAAAACCGGTTTCACCACGTAGATGTCGGGAATGTGCATTCCCCCGCCGAAGGGATCGTTCATGATGAAAACATCCCCCGGCTCCATCTTCCGGCCGTACTTCTCCAGCAGGGTCTCCATGGCGTGCGGCACCGAACCCAGGTGCAGCGGTATGGTGACGCCCTGGGCGATCATCTCCCCGCGCGCGTTGCACAGGGAGGTGGAGTAATCCAGGCAGTCCCTTACGATGGTGGAGTACGCGGTGCGGTAGAGGGCCAGCGCCATCTCGTCCGCACCCGAGGAGAGCGCATTCTGAACGATTTCACGAGTGATGGGGTCGACCTTAGAACGCATCTTTCTGGATGACCTGTACATCCACCTCGAGATTGGTCTCTCCGCCTCCCTGGCGGACACCTTGGGTCGGCGAGACGTCCTTATAGTCGCGGCCCACGGCGATTCGCACGTGCCGTTGGTCGACCAGACTCACGTTGGTGGGGTCGAAGCCGATCCAACCCAGTTCCGGCAGCCGGCATTCAACCCAGGCATGGGTGGCATTTCCGACAGCCTGCTCGCCGGGCTGGCCGGTTTCGCTCAGGTACCCGGAGACGTACCGCGAGGGAATGCCCCAGGACCGGGCGACGGTGATCATGACGTGGGCGTAGTCCTGACAGACCCCGCGGCCCGATTGAAGGATGTCGTCGATGGGAGATGCCGCCGACGTACTGCCCGGAACGTAGCTGAAGCTGCGGTGAAGCTGGCGGGAGAGGCGAAGCAGCCCCTCGAGAGGATCGTCCGCGCGCTCGATACCGGTCCTGGACACAAACTCGTCCAGCAGCGCTGACGGGCGCGCCAGAGCGCTGGGGCGAGTGAAGTCCCAATAGTCCGCAGATTTGCCCCAGGAGAGGATCTCCCGCCAGGCCTGGGTGCCGAGACTCCCGGGAAGAGGATCCGGAACCGCCGGTTCGACCGTCGACCGTGCGGAAATTTCCAGGCCATCGTGCTCGCGGTGCAGATAGAGAACGTGACGGACGTTTCCGAAGCAGTCCGTTTCACTGGTCAGGGAAGCCGGTGGACTGGTTTCGATCCTGAAATCCCGGAGTCGCTGGCCGCCGTCGCTACGCGGTTTCAGACAGAGCAACATGACGCACTCCCGGGCCGGGAATGCGTACCGGTACCGGGAAACGTGCTCGATCTCATATCGGACCGTCCCGGTCATGGGATCAGCGAAGAGGAGAGTCCTCGATGGGGTAGTCGACATAGGCGGACATGACAAAACCATGGAGTTCCCGGCAGTGCTCCCCGATCCACTGGAGGAGACTCTCGTGGTCCTCCCGGTCCGGCCAGGCGTAGTGGATCAGAGCTCGCAAGCGCCCGGCCAGACGCCGGGCCGGCGCCCCCGAGTGAGCGCTGGGGCCGGGGCCGATGGCGTCCAGCTCCGCGACCGCCGCATCGAGGGACCGAAAGAGGGAGCCGGGCAGTTGCGGATCGGTCACGAGCAAGTCCAGGACCTGATCCGGTTTGACGTCGACGCTGTGTTTTCGGTTGTAGGCATCGAACGCCTGGCAGAAACGCAGGAGGCTGGTCCAGTCCTCGCCCAAGGAGGGGTCGATCCGCCGTCCGGCTTCAATTTGAGCCAGAAACAACGAGGCCGAGGATTGGACCCGCTCGATGGCTCGCCCCAACCGCCAGAAACGCCAGCCTTCGTCCCGATACATGGTCACTTCGGCGACACCGGTGAAGGTGTCGATGTCATGCGCCGTGGCGACGTAGAAATCCTCCGGCGAGACCTCCCAGATCTTCTCGATGGTCATCTCCTGGAGCCTCAAATAGGACAGGTTCAGGCAACTCCACATTTCGCCGCTGATCCGGTTGCGCATCTGGCGGGCGTTCTCGCGGCCCATGGAGAAGCAGCTGTATATCGAATCGGAATTCGACCTCTCAAAGGTGAGATCGTCGGCCAAGGTGTAGGAATCTGCCAGCGTAAACGAGTCGACCAGCGGGTCTTCTTCGTCGCCCCAAAGAAGCTCCAGGCTGCCCCCGGGCGGATTCCGGTTCAGACTGATGTAAATGCGGCTCCAGCCAAAGTGGATTTCCCGAGTCGGGCGATCCACCAACGCCTCGACCTGCAAACGCATCAGGCGGCAGAGATGCTCCGCCCTCTCGAGATACCGGCCCATCCAGTACAGGCCTTGGGCGCTACGTGAAAGCAACTTGGACCCCCAGTCGATGAGAACCGGCCGTTATTCCTCGTCCAGTTCTTCCGGCATGAGCACGAACTCGGGATAGGCTTCCATGCCCAACTCGCCCACGTCCTGTCCCAGCCGTTCCACTTGCTCCGACACCCGCACGCTCATCGTCATCGCCAGCACCTTCCACAGAATCAGGGACGTCGTGAACACGAACGCTCCCACCGCCAGGATGCCCAACAACTGCACCCCGAGGTTGCCGCCCGCCGCGATACAGACCGCGATCGTGCCCCAGATCCCCGCAAACAGGTGCGCCGGCACCGCCCCCACCACGTCGTCGATCTTCGCCCGCTCCAGGAACTTGATCCCCGCCGTGCACAGGATCGCCCCGATCGCCCCGATGACGATCGACCAGTGGTGCGAGACGATGTCCGGTCCCGCCGTGATCGCCACCAGTCCCGCGATCGCCCCGTTCAACGTCGCGAACAGGTCGTTGCGCCCCAGGATCGGCCGCGACACGATCAGCGCCGTCACCACCCCGGCCGCCGCCGCCAGGTTCGTGTTCACCAACACGTGGCTCATGGCCAGCGCGTCCGCCGCGCTCCCCAGCGCCAACTGCGACCCGCCGTTGAATCCGAACCACCCGAACCACAGAATGAACACCCCCAGCGTCACCACGATCACGTTCGACGGCGGCGTCGGCTTCGCCGTCCCGTCCTTGCGGAACTTGCCCAGACGCGGCCCCACGATCAGGATCCCCGCCAAGGCCGCCCAGCCCCCCGTGCCGTGCACGATCGTCGATCCCGCGAAGTCCTGGAAGCCCATCTCCCCCAGCCAGCCGCCGCCCCACGTCCAGGCGCCCACCACCGGGTAGATCACCGCCGTCAGCACCGCCACGAACACGAAAAACGACCACATCTTCACCCGCTCGGCCAGCGCTCCCGAGACGATCGACGCCGCCGTCGCCACGAACACCATCTGGAAAAACCAGTCCGACATGGTCGAGTACTTGCTGTCGGCGCCCGTCACCGCCGCCGCCGCTCCGTCCTCGCCCGCCACCAGCGCCAGATCCTGCGCCGACGGACCGTACAGCAGCTTGAACGACCCGATCACGCTCCCCACGTCCGCGTACATCAGGTTGTAGCCGATCACGTAGTAGGCCAACCCCGCGATCGAGTACAGACCGATGTTCTTCATGCAGATCATGGAGGCGTTCTTGGTCCGCACCGATCCGGACTCCAGCATTGTGAACCCGGCGCACATCCACATCACCATGGCGCCCCAGATCATGAACGAGAAGGTGTTGAACACGTACAGCACCTCGTCGTCCACCGCCGCCTGCGCCGCCGTCGTCCCGCACAGCAGGCAGATCGCCACCAACAGCAATTTCCCCACCGCTCCCCGCACCAGCCGCTTGTGCAACGGCATCTTCGTTCCCTCTTTCATTGCTCCCTCCCCAAATGCAGTCGAGTCATTCCGCCAGGATCCGTCGCCGGGCGCCGCGTGGAACTCGCGCCCCCATCAACTCAATCTTCCAAAACCCACAGGTCCTTGCCGCCTCCACCCTGACTCGAGTTCACCACCAGGCTGCCCCGGCGCAACGCCACGCGGCAGAACGCTCCGGGGACGATGCGGATCCGGCGGCCATTGAGAACAAACGGGCGAAGATCGACGTGGCGCGGCTCTGTCCGTCCGTCGATCACACAAGGCGCACGCGAGAGTGAAAGGACAGGCTGAGATATGAAATCGGCCGGGTTGGCTCGCACCTGCTTGGCGTAGGCATCGCGTTCTTCCGCAGTCGAGTGCGGTCCCACCAGCATGCCGTATCCTCCGGACTCTCCCACCCGCTTCACGACGAGGTCCTCCAGGTTGTCGAGGGTATATTCCAGCTCCTCGGGCCGACGGCATAGCCAAGTCTTCACGTTCTTCAGCAGCGGCTCTTCTCCCAAGTAGTACCGGATCATATCCGGGACGAATGCGTAGACGCTCTTGTCATCGGCGACGCCGGTGCCGGGAGCGTTCACCAGGGCCACGTTGCCCTGCTTGAAGGCATGAATCAATCCGGGGACGCCGAGCAGCGAGTCGGGACGAAAGACCAGGGGATCGAGAAAATCGTCGTCCACGCGCCGGTAGATCACGTCGACGCGCTTCAGGCCCACCGTCGTGCGCATGTAGACGAAACCGTCATTGACCAACAGGTCCCGGCCTTCCACCAGCTCCGCGCCGATCTCGTTGGCCAGAAAAATGTGCTCGTAGAAGGCGGAATTGTAGACACCGGGTGTCAGCAACACGATGCAGGGTCCGGACCGGTCCCTGGGCGCCAGCTCCCGCAGGGTCTGGAGCAGGACCCTTCCATAGTGCTCGACTTCCCTGACCCGGGAGTTTCGATAAAGGAGGCGGAAATTGGCTTTCACCGCCTTTCGGTTGGCGATCATGTAGGAAACTCCCGAGGGGACCCTCAGGTTGTCCTCCAACACGTAGAAACCGTCGTTGGTACGCACCAGATCGGTGCCGCAAACGCCCACCCAGACGCCATGGGGCACCGAAACTCCCCGCATTTCATTGCGGTACTGGGGACAGCCCTTCACCACGTCCACCGGGATCACGCCATCCGCGATGATGCTTGCCTGGTTGTAGATGTCGCCCAGAAACAGGTTCAGCGCCCGGAGGCGCTGCTTCAGGCCGGTGACGAGCCAGCGCCATTCCTCGGCGGACAGGATTCGGGGAACGCAGTCGATGGGAATGATGCGCTCCTCGGCTTCCTCGTCGCCGTAGACGGTAAAGGTGATCCCTTCGTTGGAGAACGAACGCGTGACCCGTTCCTGAATGCTGCCGACGTCCTCGACCGACAGACGGCTCAGGGTTTCATGCAGCGACTGGAAATGTTCGCGAGGAGTGCCGTCCCCCTGGAACATCTCGTCGTAGTACCGGGCATCGAGATCGTAGGAGCGAAAATCCATACGTTGACTCGCAGTGCGGAATTCCGCCCGATATTAGAACATCTCGTTCCTCGAAACCACACTCGCTCGGGGAACCGGCCGGTGAGAATTCGGGACGGGATCCTACAGTTGCTACCCGGAAGCCCCTTCCATGGCAACGGGGCGCATCACGGGGACTTCGATAATCATTTCGGTGAACTCGCCGGGTTCGGTTTCCACTCGAATGGATCCTCCATGCTCCCGCACGATGTCGTTGGAGAGAGCAAGGCCCAGGCCCGTTCCCTGGTCGGTGGGTTTCGTGGTAAAGAACGGATTGAAGATCTTGTCCACGATCTCAGGCGGAATTCCGTTCCCATTGTCCTTGATTCGGACCTCGATCCGGTCTTCGTGACGCCGGGTGGCGACCCACAGAGTCGGCATGTAGTCGAAAAAGCCTTTCCCCGCCTCGACCGCCGCGCGCCGTTTCTGATCGGTGGCGTAGCAGGCGTTGCCCACCATGTTCAGAAAAACCCGGCCCATGTCCTGCGGAACGACTTCGAACTGACCCGCCTCCGGGTCCAGGCTCATCTCCATGTGGAGCTGGAAATCCGGATCGGTCGCCCTCGCGCTGTGGTAGGCAAGACGGGTGTGCTCGTCGAGCAGGTTGTTGACGTCCGTCACCTGCCATTCGCCCGAGCCACGGCCCATCATGAGCATGTCGTGAACGATCCGGTTGGCCCGCTCGCCGTGCTGGTGGATGCGGCGTAGATTGTCGGTGAGGTCCTGAATCAGCTCCTCGACCAGCTCACGGTCGTCCTTACTCAGTTTCTCGCCTTCTTCTTCCAGGACTTCCTGGAGTTCCTCCATGAGTTCCTGCGACGCCTCCGCGAAGTTCTTGACGAAGTTCAAAGGATTCTTGATCTCATGGGCGACGCCCGCGGTGAGCTCACCGAGCGCCGCCAGCTTTTCACGCATCACGATCTGATCCTGAGCTTTCCGCAGGTCGGCGAGGACGCTCTCCAACTGTTCGTTCTTACCCCGCAATTCCTCCGCCAGCTTCTCCACCAGGTTCAGACGCTGGACCTCCAGCGCGTGGCGCCGAAACACTTCGAGGGCCGCGGCCATGTCGGCCACCTCGTCCCTTCCTTCGATCTCGACCTTGCCCTCCAGTTCTCCCCCGGCCATTCGCCGCATGCGCTGCGACAACAGCGCCAGGCGGCGCAGCAGTATCCGTCCCACGATCAGCCAGGCGATGAGCACGGCGCCGACGATGCTGAGTCCGTTGATGGCGACGAGGAGGATTCGGCCCGCCAGAATGGCCTGTGTGGATTCTTGAGTGTCGGCCGCCGCTCTCGCCTGAGACGCTTTCACCAACTCGTCGACCGCCGCCACCAGGTCAATGGCGATTCCGCGGTTCTCCGCCAAGAGGTCTCTCTGCCGAGCGGTCAGTCTCAATTGGCGGACCAGCAGATTGAGGCAGCCCTCCTCTCCGGCGCCCAACTCGAACAGAAGTTGGAAGTCGGCGGAGATCTGCCCAACCAATTCGGACTCTCCCAGCGCCGACAGGCTCCTTTCGATGCGATTGCGAGACGCCTCGAACTTGTCTCGCAAAGGCTCGATCAGGAAGGCGTCCGAAACCGTGAAAGCACTGTCCAGAAGTTGGGTGGCGGTATTGGCGTCCGCCAGCAGATCGGTCAAGTGACGAAAGCGATCGAACTGATCTTCCGAAAAATGTTGCCATTTAGGAGCCGGAGGCTCCCCCAAGTTTCGGTGTCCCGTGATGGTGTAGAAGAATTGGTCATCCACGGTCGGAAAAATGACCCGCTGCAGGCGTCCTTGCAGATTCCCGAGTTCGGTGCGCAGAGCCGAACTCCGCTCGGCCAATTCGTAAATCGCCGACATGTCGGTTTCGATGGCCTCGATGTTGGATCTCAAGGTATCGGCGTGACCGCGAATGCGCCGGAAACGTTCGTCGGCCGAATCCTGGCGCTCCAAAACGGCCAACTGCGCCTCGAGCGCCGTTTTCGCCTCGTCGATGCTTGCCGCAACCTGGGCGAAGTCGTCGGTCGTTTCGGCGGTGGTCAGCCGAGGCGCAGCCGCGACCAAGGCGGCGCTGTACTGCGCCACACCGAACGCGGCCTCCAATTCCGGGAACCGAAGTTCATTGACCCGCCGCTGGAGATCGCCCACGCGGTCGAAGGAGAACCAGCCCACGAGACTCGCGGCGATCGTCAGGGCGACGGCGCCTCCGATGGTGGCGTAGAGCTGCGTCGAGATCCGAAAGCGACTCTGCAGCAGACTACCGAGCAAACGGTTCAGTCGTTCGATCACGGCGCCGCTTCCAGCATTGAGCTGATGGGACGATATTGACCGTCACGACCGATTACGGTCAGATAAACGGCATCCGATCCCTGGTTGTCCTGGTCGCCGAAACGAAGCCGGAACCCGCCGAGGTCCATCATCCCGGCTTGGCGAAAACCGTCCAGAAAACCGGCTCGACTAATCTCACGGCCTGAATGCTTCAGGCCGGCAATAGCCAGGCGCCCGGCCAGATAGCCCTCGAAGGAGATGAACCCGGGAACCACGCCGGATGCGTAGGCGGAAAGGGCGCGATGGTAGTCGCGGACGATGGGACGCGATTTGTCGGTGGGGAAGGGCACGACCTGAGTGACGTAAACACCGGCGCCGGCGGAGCCGAGCTCCTTCGCCAACGCGTTGCTGCCGACGAAGGAGATGTTCATGAATACGGCTTGGAGGCCCGAAAACCGGGCCCAGGAAATGAATGTGGCGAGAGGTTTGTACGCGCCGATGAGAATCACGGCTTTGGGGTCCCCGTCGTTGATGTCCAGGAGAGCCATCTTTACCGCCAGGGTATTGCGAGGGTAAAGGCCGATGGCCACCGGCGTCATATTCCGTCGATCGAGCGCGGCCCGAACCCCACGGTATCCGGCCCGGCCGAAGGAATCGTCCTGGAACAATACGGCGATCCGCTTGATTCCCATGTCCTCGGTCAACCTGGCTACCATTTCTTCGGTCTCCTGGTTGTAGGAGGCCCGAAGGTTGATGACGTTGCTCCACTCGGCGTCGCGCAGGAACTCGGCGCCCGTAAACGGGGCAATGTATGGCACGTTGGCATCCGCGGCAACCGGTACGGCCGCGCGTGAGGTGGGTGTGCCGACGGCGCCGATGAGAGCGAAGACCTCCTGTTCCCTGATCAGAGCGAGGGTATTGGCGACGGCGGCCTCCGGTTCGTAGGCGTCGTCCAGCGACGTCAACTCCAGCCGCCGGCCATCGATGCCGCCCGCCCGGTTGACCTCGTGGAAGGCGGCCTGGATGCCGAGACGCATGCTGATACCCAGCTCCTGGGCAGGACCGCTGAAAGCGGCGGACTGTCCGAAGAGAATGCGGTCGTCGGAAACGCCGGGTTCCTGCGCCGGAACCGGCAATGCTGTCAGCAACCAAGCGGCTACCCAAATGAGGATGCCGGCCGGCCGGCCGGCCCATCGCTTCACCGGACCCGCTCCTTGACCAGAGTCACGTGGTTTCTCCCCCCTTGACGCCGATAGCGCAAGTTGTCCACCAGGCTGCGTACGATATGGATCCCGAGGCCGCCGATGGTGCGTTCCCCTAATTCCACATCCAGATCGGGCTCGGGAGCCTCGCTGGTCGGATCGAACGGATGGCCGTTGTCCACGATTTCGACGGTGAGGGACTCACCTTCCGCGGTCAGCGTGATCTCGATCTTCTCGAGTTCCTCGGTCTTCCCGTGGGTCATGATGTTGAGTCCCAGCTCTTCGATCACCAGGTTGATTTGAAAGATCATGTCGGACGGCCATCGTTCCGCGTCGCCGAACTGCTCCACAGCGGCCGTAATCACACTCAGCTCCTCAACTCTGGGGTCGATTTCCAGGGACAGCTTTCGGCTCAACGACGCCTCTCGCTCAGACTGAACCTCATAAAGGAGACGACGGGCGACTGCGCCTTGTCACCGGCGCAATTCCCGTCCGCTTGCGAATACGGCCGGTCATCGGGCGCGCCCCGACAGTGCGACGCAGCAGACTCGACCGGCATCCACTCCGGTCTCCACGATTAGATCCTATCCGCCATGTTTGGCGACGGCTTCGGACCGGGAGGCGTGAGTGGGGATGATCCTGCTGAAACCACTGATCTCAAACACCTCGTTGATGGTATCGGTGAGCGAGCACACAACGAGCTTTCCACCTCGACTCTGCAGCTTCTTTGCAATCATCAGAAAAGCTCGAAGGCCGGCACTGCTGATGTAGGAAAGATCTTGTAAGTCCATGATCAGGAGACGATCGTCCTCCCCGATTACTGCGTGGAGCGCCTCCTCGAATTCGCGGGCATTGGTGCCGTCGACACGGCCCTCCGCTCGGGTGATCAAGATCCCTCCTTCCCGCTCGGCGTGAACCTCCATTGCTCTGACTCCCGTATATTGTGACCTAATCCTTCCGACAATTTGCCGCGATACTACCACCGGTGGGCCTTCAAGCGAAACCACCACGCCACGGTCGGCAGATGGTTTTCGTTGCCGGGAAATGGTACGGAAGGCTGAATGGCACTGATGAGGCCGACTCCTTTTCCCGCTTGAGGACGCCCGAGTCGGCGATTTGAGCGGCGCGGCTGCCTGATGCCGATGGAACCCGGCGACCCTCAAAAATTGTAAATCAAATTCAACTCGACGAAGCTGTCGCGCCGAGTCAAATACGTGAGATCCACTTCCTGGATACCCTGAAATGTGATCGCCTCCAGACGCAGAGACCACTGATCCGAGATGCGCCGGTTCAATTCCAGAGTCAGCACCCGGCCTGTACTGTCGGCGTCTCGCAGAATGCTGGTGAGAATTTCGGTGCTCTGAACGTCGTTGAAAGCTATCCTCGCGGCCAGGAAAAAATCATTCTGGAAGATGTTGGTGGCATATTGGCGCCGGCCGTCGTAGTTCCACTCGCTGAGCAGCGTAAGATCCACCGCCGAGCCCGATACGGAATAGAACGTGTACTCGCCGCCAAACGTGGAAGCCGAGTAGTCTTCTTCCACGCCGACGCGGTTTCGGGCGCCGGTTCGCCGAATCGCCTCGAGCTTGAACAGCCAGGACCCGGCCGTCACCTGGGCGTCCAGCCCAAACTGCCGGATCTGCTCGTAGATTGGAACAAAGGCCGGTTCTCCGGAGCGGTCCGGATCCAGAATCAGAAAGGGGTCTCGACTGGTGCCGTCGAAAACGCTCATGCCCAGGTCGAGAGGCCCGAAACTGCGACTGTAGCGGCCGGCGACATCCAGATGCCACTGCTTGGCGTCGCTCTCATAGGAGACCATGTCGTTGTCCACAACGAACGGGAAACGCAGACGCCCGAAGCGGCCCGGAAAGGTGCGGGCACGATGATACGTCAGGCCGAAGACTTCGGCCGTTCCCCAATCGCCGGAAAAAGTAAGGTGGGCCATGGGTTGGCCCAGCTTCGGTTCCTTGTAGGGATGTTCCACCTGGTCGATCTGGTTGACGATGTTGACCAGGTGGCGGGATTCGGTGACTCCCCAGAACACCCGGTCCACCCCTAGACGGAGTTCCCACTCGCTATTTGCGACGCCGCCGAACAGCAGAAGATAGGCTTCACGCAGATCGACGTGGGTTCGGCTCGGATCCCCGGCGTCGTAACGAAAAAACGGCGCCAGATTGAAGCTTCGGCCTCCATGGTCTTCGAGATAGAATTCGGGCTCGACGACCAGACCGCTTGCATGTGAACGCTGGCCGGGGTACGCCGCACTTTGGGGATGCCACCGGCTTTCAAGGCTCACGCGCCCCGAAGTCTCGTGCCTGACGATCTCGGCCCGCAGTCCGCCAATACTGAGTGAGATGAGAAGCCCCGCAGTGCAGAACCGCGCGCACCGAATGACGAGACGGCGGGGCATTAACGAATCCGTTGCAGACCGGTGCGGGTGAAGTCGCGTTCGTTGATTTTGGTCCGGAATTCATATTCCGTCCATGTCAGAACGGTGCTTTTCCCGGTGAGATGATTCACCATTGTCATCTCGCCAGCCTGCCAGTAGCGATCCAGGTACTGCCGGTAGTTCCTCAGGGTGAGGGTCTTCAGGTGCGAATCCTTGCGATCGTAGTATTCCACCTTCCAAACGCGAAACGCGTCTTTGTCCTGCCAGACCAACTGCCTGCGGTAACCCGATTTCTTGTCCACAGGGACGCGCTCGGAGACGGTGCATGTCGACTCGCCGCAAGGCTCGTCCCGCAGGTACCGGTAGCTGAATCTCTCCACTTCCTGCGCGCTCATGTCCTCATAGGCGAACTCGCTGCCCATGAAGGAGCCGGAACGGTTCGACGAACTGATCCGCTTGACCCGCTTCAGCGCCGGGAGATAGAGCCACTGGTCGTCCGCCTTGTCGCGATGGGCGTGGATCAGGAAAGCCGTTCCCTTGACGTCGCGCGGCTCATCGAAGACGAACATGCTCTTGTCTCCGTCTCCGGGCACTTCGAGCACCCTGACCCGGAGTTGGCGCCGACTCTCCCTCCCCTGCCTGTTCCGCAACACCATGGTCTGCCGAGCCGTAAAATTGCCGAATCCGTCTCCGTGTTCCCGGGCTTCGAGCGCGATCTTGAGGCCGATTTCTTCGGGGGAAGCATCGTCGGAACGGGCGAACGCCGGCGAACCCAGACAGGCCATGACGACGACGGCAGGAACCACATGCGCGAGGGGAAACCGGGCGGAACAAGAGTGAATCATGATTTTCTCCGATCGAGGGCCATCAACAGGGGCGGCAGCAGAAAGAAATCGGCGAGAAGCGCGAACACTATGGTGATCGTGACCATGAGTCCGAGCGACCGGCTGACCTCGAATCCCGATGAAGCGAACACCAGGAAGCTGGCCGACAAGACCGCAGTCGTGGTCCACAGAGCCTTTCCAACAGTGTTGAACGTGGAACGTACAGCCGCGGCCGCATCCAGGCCCTGGCGGCGCCCCTTCAGATACTTGGTCAGGAAATGAATCGTGTCGTCTACGACGATACCGAACGCAATCGCGGTCATCACGGAACCGGCCAGACCCAGATTGCCCACCAGATAGCCCCACAATCCGAAGCTCATTGCCGCCGGAACGAAGTTGGGAATCAGACTGATGAGTCCGTGACGCACGCTCCGGAATATCAGGACCAGGATGAACGAGACGATGGCCATGGCAATGATCGTCCCCCGCAGCATGCTCTCGATGTTTCGAAGAGAAAGGTGGGCAAAGACCACACTGAGGCCCGTGGCCGGGACGACTCGATGGGGCATGTTGGCGCGGAGCCAATCTTGAGCGCGAGCGTCCAACTCGCGCAGACCCCGCGACGAAGAGTCACGGACCGTCACCGTCATGCGGGTCTCGGACTTGGCGATGTCGATCCGGTTGTTCAGGTCATTGCCGAAGGGAAGCGACATCTCGTAGACCAACAGGTATTGGGCCGCGAGTTCGGGGTCGTCCGGCAACCGATCGTAACCGGGGTCGTCGCCGTGCATGTTCTTGTTCAGGCGTTTCATGATGTCCGGGAACGCCTGGACATGGGTCACTTCGGGTTGCGTGCGGTACCATTCGGCGAATTTCTCGACGGCATCCAGATATTCGGGATCGGTGATGCCGCCTTCCCGTCCCGCTTTCAGCGAATACTCCAAAGTATCCACGCCGGTCAGGTTTTCGATGACGAAATCCGTATCGCGCCGGAACTGGTAGCGCTCGTCGAAATATTTGGGCCAATTGTCGCTCAACTGGTTGCGGGGGATGCCCATGATGAGGCCGATGGCGAGCAGGGGAACGAACCAAAGCAGGAACTTGCGCTTGGCCACGACAAAAGCGCCGAAGCGTTCGAAGAAAAGAGTCTTTTCGGGACGCAGCGGACGCGCGCGCAGCGGCAGGATCGAAAGCACCGCCGGCAGAAGCAACATGGAATAAACGAAAGCACAGGAAACACCGAACGCCACCAGATTGCCCAGGACGCGAAACGGAGGCGAGTCCGAAGCGTTCAGGCTGAGAAAGCCGATCACCGTTGTGAGAGTCGTCAGAAATACGGGATAAGCATTGGTCCGCACGGATGCCGCGATCGCGGCGTTCCTGCTCAGACCGCGGCTCATGCCCAGCAAGGTGCTGGTGACGATGTGAATTGAATCCGCGACGGCGACCGCCATCACGATAATGGGTACGCCGGCATTGGTCGGACTCATCACGGTTCCGAGCCAACCCGCCAACCCCATTGTCGTGTTGACGATGAACACGAGCAGGATCGAGATGGACAGGGTGGCCAGAAACGAGCGCAGAAGAATCGCGGCGGAAGCCGCGATCACCAGAAACACGATGGGCACCAGAATCTGAAGATCGTCCTGCGTGGCTTCGGCGAAGGCGCGGTGCATAACGACATCGCCGGTCAGGAAATAGGCGATTTCGGGATGGCGTCCGCGAGCCTTTTCCAGTGCGGCGTTGAGATAGTCGGTGATCTCCGCCACCGCGGCGTCCGGATCTTCGGGCAGGACGAAATTGATGGTCAAGCCGCCGACGCGGCCGTCGGTGGAGACCAGGCGACCGGCGATCTCGGAAGCAGTCAGCGCAATCGTCCGGATTCGAGCCAGGTCGGCATCGCTCAGAGATTGTGCGTCATCGACCAGCGGCTCGACCACCAGATCGTCTTCGACCGCTTCGCTATGGGAATAGTTGGTGAGGGAATCGACCCGTGTGGAATAGGGGGCGCCCCAGGCGGCTTCGGTCAGTTCCTCGATCGCCCCAAGCGCCTCGGGCGTGAATACGGAACCCGACCCGGGCGCAATGGCGATCAATGCCCTGTTGGATGCGGCATACGTGTTCTCCAAGGCATCGAATGCGGCGAGTTGGGGATTGTCTTCGTCGAACAGAATTCGGTAGTCGTTCGAGGTGGTGATGTACCGGGCACCTGCCGTCATGACCAGCATGACCACTGTCGCAACCACGGACACCTTCCAGCGGTGGTTCAGGACGACAGCGATGTAGCGGTCCAAGATGGGCGACGTCATATCCTGGTTCACCAGGGACTCGATTTCGATGCCCGAACGTGGTCGGGCATCCGGTAGCTCATCGCGCCCAACACGGCCTCGTCGTAGACCGAGATTTCGAGCATCTGGCAAAAATTCTCCGACCTGATCAACTGCTGGCTCTTGAGCAGATGCTGAAAACGTTGTTTCAACCGGTACGCGAACAGCACGCCCACGGTATTCGTCTTTGGAAACTGCAACTGGTCGGCAAGCCTGTTTCCGATCAGGGAGCGCGACAGCCGGTAGGCCAGTTCCTTCACGGCGACCTGTTCCTTGGGATCCTCGATTCCCGCCGTCAGGGGAATCGCCTCTACCAGCGCGTTGGCCATGGTGGCCGAATCACTGTCCGGGGTCGGCTCGCACATGTGGGCTACATCGAATATTTCGCGCGCGTGGCTTTCACTGGAAAAGAGGATGGACTCGGGCACCCCCATGACGTACCCGGCGTATCGCCAGACTTGAAGCACACTCTCTCGCTCCTCCTCGGAATACTTGGCCCCCACGGAAATCGAATGCTGGAGCAGGCGCATGGAAAAGACGGTGGTGGCGAAACCCAGGTGCGCCGCGCTGATCGGCGTACCCCACGCATCGGCATCCCAAGCGTCGGAATTCGCCAACAGGTGCCTCACTCGGGCGTGAACGAAGCGAAGGCGCATGGAGAGCTTCCAACCGTCTCCATCCCTCCGCAGACCTCCGGGGAAGAACACCTCCAGCAGATGGCGGTTGTTCTGCATCAGGCGCCTTCTCGCGGTCAAGGGGCTCAAGACGCGTCCCGTCGTGGCGAAAGACTTGGCGATCAGCGTCGCAAATCCCTCGATCAGGACGCCCGTGACAAAGGCGACGAGGATTTTCGTCGTGTTCAGGTGAAAAGCCCGGACGCCGGGACGAAAAGCTTCGTAGTCGAACCAGGGGGGATCTTCCAGATTCTCGAAAAAACCGCGCAGTGACTGCGGCGCGGCGCGAAGACCCTCTTCGTCCTGGTCGATCCCGGCTCGGATAAATCGATGCAACACGTGGGGCGGCAACGAGGAAACCTCGTCCATCACCGGATCGAGCGCGGGGTCGCCGACGGTCGTGTGCCGGATATAGCTGTCGGCAAGCGTCTGGTTGTAGCGCCGGGCCTCCCGGTAGCCCTCGACATACGCCGAGGGGGATTGCAGCATTCGTCGATCTCCTGACAGTCTGCCTGACTGATGGACAGCAGCGGATCTTCAGGACGCTCCGTCCGGAGAACTGTCCCGGTCGAAGGCCATTCCAGAATCGACGGTGAATCTCCAGGCCCGATCAATGCGCCACGTGGGCCGGCCGATCACTTGCGGCTGCGCCGAAAGTGCCCGCCGTAAAGGGTTTTATGCTCGATCCAATTCGCCGGTCCCAGTCAGCAACAAATCATAGCACACAGGTACGCCCCCCCATCTTCAGGAAGGCCGCTGCCGGATCAAATTTGCCGGCCGCAGGATTGCTCGACCGGCGGTTTCCGGCCCCATGCACGTTGTCGCATTCCGGTCATTGATCCACGGGCCGGGAATCTGGCGGAACCCGTCAATCGGCTACGGGCGCGCCGCACCAGGCGTCCCGGATTCCGCTATGACGCGAGCCGCCATCTGACCGGACCGAACAGCGCTCTCGATGGTTGCGGGCAGACCCGTGTCGATCCAATCCCCGGCCAGAAACAGGTTGGCGAACTCGCTTCCGGTCGGGGGACGGCGCTTCACCTGGCCGGGTGTCTGCGCGAACGTGGCGCGCTTTTCCTTGACGATGCGGCAGCGGGGTATCCTTTCGCGCTCCTGGCCCAACGCCGCCGCAACGTCGTTCCAACTCCTGCGGGCAATGACTTCTGCCGGCTCGCCTGCCAATGCGTCCGCTGCGCTGACGGTGACGGAAGCCACGTCGCCGCGAATGAAGAGCCACTGCGCGGTTCCCCCGATCAGTCCGAGGAGAGGAAGCTTCGGCGGCATTCCGGCCGGTTTGGACAACCGGAAATGAGCGTTGACGATGGCGTGGGTTTCGCCGGGGACGGACAACCCCGGCACCAGCTCCGCCGCAGCCAGAGGAGGAACAGCCAGTACCACGGACCCGCCTTCTCGCAATCGTATTCTTTCGGAGCCGAAGTCCAGACCGTTCGCGCGGCGGCCCCGGTAGCTGATCCTGCGTAATCGGCGGCCGAACCGAACCGTCGCGCCCCTTTGGTGAAGGAACTTCAGCGCCGGATCCACGAAGGCGGCGGAGAGTCCGGTCTTGGCGATCCGCGGCCGGCAGGCCGCCTCTCCTCGGGCGAATGTCTCACGCAAAACGGACCACAAGAGCCTCGCCGCACCGGATCGAGCCGGCGTATTCAATGCACCGACCGCCAGCGGTTTCCAGAATCTCTCGAAGAGAGCGCCGGTTTCTCCGACGCAGTCGGTCACGGTCGCATCGGCACCCGCCGTGACGAACCGCAGCGCCGAAAGGTAATTCCAGACCCGTGTGTCCGGCACCCGCCGCCCGGAATGCAGGATCCACCACGGGAGTCGTCCGGCATTCGGCCGCAGCAGCCACCTTTGACCCGTGCGCAAATCCAGGAACGGAAAGCAGGCGGAAGCCGGCCCGATCAGGGAGTCGGCGGCCTCGATGTCAGCCAGGTAGCGCATCGCGGCGCGGTTGCCGCTCAGCAGCAGATGGTTGCCGTTGTCTATCGTGCGATCAAGCTTGGCATCGGCGTAGGAGCGGCAGCGGCCTCCCGCATGGCCGCCCGCTTCGTAGAGCGTCACGTCCCGGCCTCGCCGCACCAGCGACACCGCGGTGGCGAGACCCGCCAAACCGGCGCCGATGACGTGGGTTCGGGGCACGGTGAAACTCCGTCAGCACAGACCGTAACGCAGAGCGAGCAGCAGCTTCCGGAACCGCGTCAGCCGGATGCCGACGTCGAGCCGCGTCCATCCCCGCTCTTCCAGGCGATCGAGCAATTCCCGGTACACCGCCATCATGAGAACGGCAGGGCGAATCCTCCGCCATCCGAATTCGGCGATCAGTCTTTCGGTTTCGGCGTAGTAACCTCGAGCGAAACCGGCCAGTTCGGCGCAGGCTGCGCTGAAGCCTGGATGACTCAGGGTTGCGTTCAACGACGTGGCGGCGACGCCGTGCTTGCTCAGCAACTCCTGTGGCACGTAGAGACGATGAAGCGCCGCATCCGCCTTCAGGTCACGAAGGATATTCGTCAGTTGCAGAGCGTTCCCCAGCGTCTCGGCGATTTGAAATCCGGGGTGACGCGGCACGCCGAAAGCATGGATGGACAGCCTGCCGACAGCTCCCGCGACCTTGCGGCAATAGTGCAACAAATCATCCAGGTTCTGCATCCGCACGGTGGGCCCGGCATCGATTTCCATACCCTCGATCACCGCCAGGAATTCCTCTTGCGGCAAGTCGTAACGGCGCACCGGTTTCAACAGAGCCCTCGTGGTCGGCCAATTCGGCTCCCCCGCATAGAGCCGGTCGATTTCCTGCCTCCATGCCGCCAGCGCTCGCCTCTTGTCGGCGTCTTCGCCCGGTTCGTCGGCAATGTCGTCGACTTCCCGGCAGAACGCGTAAATGGCGTAGATGGCACGGCGCCGCTCCGCCGAAAGCGCTCTCATGCCCCACAGGAACGAAGTGCCCGAACGCGCTACGACACGATTCACGTGATCCGCGGGATTGATCCGATCGCCTGGCCGGCTGCCCGGTCCGGCTTGGGATCGAGAAACCGTCCTCACGTTGTCAGCCTTCCCGCGGCGGAAACCTTCATGTCGCACAACCACTGCGACATCGGCCCTCCAGCCCGCGTTTCTTCATCGGAAACACGACGATCATGGTACTTGTCCGGCTTCGGTGCGCCGGCGCCGGACCCTCACGAGCAAGGTCCGGCCGATTCCCCGCCAAAAGCAGGCCGCGTACTGAAACTTGGTCAGCACGACCCGTTCGGCCAAGGGGTCCCGCCGGCGCAACTCCTTGCTGAGCTTCCGGGCGATGGCTACGATCACGGCCGTTTCCATGGCGAAACGAAGGTTGTGAAACTGGTCCGGCAGGCGATCCGCCGACTCCAACAACTTCTCGGTTGCATCGAGGCACCGATTCAATACTCGCCTGAGCGCCGGAGTCGAACGCCTGCGTCCCAGCGCCTCGACACCGGCCCCGGCCGCCGCCATCCAGTTCTGAGGAAGATAGACCCGGTTCAACGAACGGTAGTCAGGTCCGCAGTCCTGCAGGTGGTTGAGCACCTGGAGCGCGTTGCAAAGGGCGTCGCAGGCGGGATACGCGGCCTTCGATTCGCCATGAAGGTCGACCAGGTAGCGCCCCACGGGCGCTGCCGAAAGATCACAGTAGCCGATGAGATCATTCCACTCGGCATACCGCAGTTTGGTCGCGTCCTGTATGAAGGCGCGCGTCAGATCGACACAATGCCGATGGGTGACCCGCGTGATCTCCAGACTGCGGCGGACGGCGTGAGCTTTGCCAAAAGCCGGATCACCTGTTTCGGCGCCCCTCACCGCTCGGGCGAAGCCGTCCAGTCGCTCGATCTTGTCTCCCGGATCCAGGTCGGGGTTGTCGGCAATATCGTCGATCGCCCGGGCATAGGCATAGAAGGTTGCAATATGAGGTCTCAGGTGCGCCGGCAACAACCAGGAGCCGACGGGGAAGTTCTCATCCGCCGCAGCTTTGCCGGACGGCGTCTCCATGGCAGCGGCCCTGTCCATCGCGAACCCATAGGCGACCGATCAGATCGCTCGCGTGTTTGACAGCACCGGGGGTTGGGAGCCTGGAACTGCCAACGTCAGGCTATGACGAACGTTGCCGTCCGTTCCACCCGCCGCGCCGGCGTGGCGCGCTTGGAGCCGGGAGGAGTTGGAGCGCGCCTCCATGGCGGATCTCGGCGTCACTCGGCCAACTCTTTGACCAGGGTCAGGTAGTTTCTACCTCCGTCGCGGCGATAGTGCATCTCGTCCATCATGGTGCGCACCAAGTAGACACCCAGACCGCCCACGGCACGGTCTGCGACTCCGGAGTCCAGATCGGGCGAGGGCGCATCCTCTAACGGATCGAAGGGAAGGCCATTGTCCACGATCTCGATGGTGAGCGATCCCGGTTCCGAGGTCAAAGTGATCTCGATCTCATGGAGATCGTCGGTCCTGCCGTGGTTGATGATGTTGAGTCCCAACTCCTCGAGCACCAGATTGACTCGAAAGACGAGTTGCGGCGGCCATTTCTCGGCGTCGCCGAATTCTTCCACGGCGGCTGTGATCGTATCCAATTCTTCGGCCCTGGGTTCAATCTTCAGGGCCAGCTTCCGGCTCAACGATCGCTCTCCCTTCGATAGAGCACCATGCAGGTGATGTCGTCCGATTGAGGAGTATCCCCGACGAAGTCCCTGACCGCCTCGAAGACCGCGTTGTTGGCCTCCTCGGAATCTTTCGGGGGCCCATCCGCAAAGATCTCGAACAGACGTTCCGTACCGAACTCTTCGCCGTCGTCGTCCATGGCCTCGGTGACGCCGTCGGTGTAGAAAACCACGGTGTCTCCGGGTGAAAGGACCACGGTGTTTTCGTGGAAATCGAGGTCGGGAATCACACCCAGGGCGATCCCATGAGTGAGAGGAAGCAAAGAGGAGCGTCCGTCGGCATGGACGACCAGCGGGGAGTTGTGTCCGCCGTTGGCGTAGGTCAGTTCTCCGCTGGCCGGATCGTACACCGCGTACAGGAGGGTGACGAACATGGCGGCGTCGTTGTCCTCGTCAAGCAGGTTATTGACCTCCCTCAGGACCCGGCCCGGATCCAGAGTGCCGATGGCGGCGCCCTTGAGCAGAGTCCGGCTGGACATCATGAAGAGCGCGGCAGGCACTCCCTTGTCCGAAACGTCCGCAATGGCCAGGCCGATCCGGCCTTCGTGGAGGTGGATGACATCGTAAAAATCTCCGCCCACATTGCGAGCCGCCTCCATGCTGGCGGACACTTCGTAGTCGGTGCCCTTGGGGAACTGACTGGGAAGGATGGATTGCTGCATCTGGTTGGCGACATTGAGTTCGTTCTGCAACGCGACCAGCTTGTCCCGCGAAGCCAGGGCCTCGCGCCACTCCATCATGTGCTGGACCGTCCGGTCGATGGTGATTCGAAGGTCTTTGAAATCCAGCGGCTTGGTGACGAAGTCAAACGCTCCCCGGTTCATCGCCGTCCGGATATTCTTCATGTCACCGTACGCCGAAATGATGACGGAACGGATGTTGGGATCGACCTTGGGGATCTGCTGCAACAACGTGAGCCCATCCATTTGGGGCATGTTGATGTCTGACAGCACCATGTCGATGTCCTGCTCCTCGTTCAGCCGTTCGAGAGCTTCGACACCGTTTCGGGCAAACACGAAAGTGTACCGGCCGGAGCGTATTGGCCGCCGCATACGCTGAAGCATGAGCGGCTCTAGATCCGGTTCGTCGTCCACCACCAGGATCTTGCACGGACGGTTCATCAGGTCCAAATCATTCGTTCCCACTTCATGTCTCCCGTAGACTCCGGCGCAAGCCTACTCTTTCCGATAATCCATACACCACGCCGGGAGCCGGTCGCAGCAATTACGTCCGTTTCCCGGCATTGGCCGCCATTGGGGGCCAGAAATTTTCATGATGCGACGTTGTCGCCACCTGTCTGACGGATGCGCCCCCCAATCAAGGGTACTTGGGGACTGCCTACTCGCCAAGGGCGGCGAGTGCATCGGAACGGGTCTCATGGGTCGGGATGATCCGGTTGAAACCACTGATCTCAAACACCTCGTCGATTGATTCCGAGAGCGAACAGACCACGAACTTCCCGCCCCGCCCCTGGAGAATTTTTGCAGCCATCAAAATGACCCGAAGACCCGCGCTGCTGATGTAGGAGAGAGACTGCAGATCCAGGATCAACAAACTGTCATCCTTGCCGAGCGCCGCATGCAGGGCATTCTCGAATTCACGCGCGTTGGCGCCATCGATACGGCCCTCGGCCCGGGCGATCAAGGCGCCACCTTCCCGCTCCGCGTGAACCTCCATCAAATAGACTCCCTGAAGATATGGGCCGGATATTCGCTTCTGCCCGGGGACAACGTAACCGCACGGAATCATAGCAAAGCCATTCCCGGTTCACAATTCGCTCCAAACAGCTTGGCCGGCGAATTTCGTACCGCCGGTTGCGTGGGTTTCTCAAGGGACATTGACACATGACGTCTCCCGGGAGCCTCGTTGACCCGAATTTGGTATTGCCGCGGCTGGGCATTATCCTGACCAGACTGTCCGTGGCGAACTTCCCCGCGGACCAACCAGGGAGGCCACGTCGTGAGATCCGTTCCAACTCAAATTCGCGCATTCAGGAGCGTTGCTGCGAGCCGGCCCCGGATCGGGTGCCTGTTGCTCTTGTCCGGCGTCCTGGCGGGGTGCCAGACCGGCCAGGTTCCCGCGGACGCCCCGCCGGGGAGGGTTTCCACCCCTGACCCGGGTCCGGTTCGCTTCACCGAGCACCTGATCATGGACGGCTACGCCTATCCCTACGGCATCTGGGCCGCCGACCTGGACAAGGACGGAAACCTGGACCTGACCAGTGCGGATTACACTCCCGCCAACAACCTCTACTGGTTCCGAAATGACGGTTCCGGCACCTTCACGCGCCGCTTCATCCAGAAGGACGATCCGGAGCGGCTGGAGCGGCACATGGTAAGCGACGTCAACCAGGACACCCACCCCGATGTCGTGATCGTCAAGAATCTGTACGGTCACCTCCTCTGGTTCCAGAATCCCGGAACACACGACACCCCGGACCTGTGGAAGCGGCACGTCATCACCACGCGGCTGGCCGGCGCCTACAACGTCGCGGTCTCGGACCTGGACGGCGACGGCGATCCGGACGTCGCCGCCTCCTCCTGGAGGATGGGGAACCAGTTTGCCTGGTTCGAGAACCCGGGGACGCTGTGCAATGGTCCGCCGACTCAACTCTGTTATGAAGAGGGGCAGGAGTGGCCCAAGCACTTGATTGACGCCAACGTTGCCGAGACCCGTTGCATCCGGGTGGCCGACGTGGACGGCGACGGCGACGAAGACCTCATGGGAACGGCGGCCGCCGACGGGCTGGTCCTCTGGTACGAAAACAGCGGCGATCCGGTATCCCGGCCCTGGAAGCGTCACCTCATAGACGACCCTGTCCGACCCGCGCACGGGAATCCGGTCGACATGGATGGTGACGGCGATCCGGATCTGGTTCTGGCCCTGGGCATGGGCGTGCGGCCGGGCGCGGAGGACCGGTCCGGAGTCGTCTGGTACGAAAACGACGGCACCCCCGGCGACGGCCCGTGGCCCCGGCACACCATCCTGGAACCTCTTCCCGGCGCCTTCGAGGCGGTGGCGGGCGATCTGGACGGCGACGGCGACCCGGACGTGGCGGCCACGGCGTGGGGCCCCGCAGGGCAGGTCGTCTGGCTCGAGAATCCCGGGAACCCCCGGTCGAAGTGGCCCGCCCACTCCCTGAAGACTTCCTGGCCCCGCGCCAATATGGTCATCATGGCCGATTTGGATGGGGACCAGGATCTGGACGTGGCGGCCGTGGCCGAGATCGGAAGCAACGAGTTCCGCTGGTGGCAAAACCAAGGCGCGGGAGCCGGGGATTGAGGGAGGGTCGGACTCAGGCGTAATCGAACAGCGGCGGGAAGCCGATCGCCACGAAACCGGCCCAGACCGCATAGACAGGAAGATACGCCGTCTGCCAGCGCTCCAGAGCGAGGAACGAACCGCGTCCGACCAGGAAGCGCCCGTAGATCCAGGCCGACCACGCCAGATTGACCAGCAAAATCAGGTTCTCGCCCAGCGCCGCCACCCGGTTGGGACTGAATCCGAACTCGGAGATGCGAGTCGCGATGGCCGCCAGAGCCAGAAGGTCGACGATCAGAGCGCTGACCACCAGCACCAATTGCAGCACGTCGAAGGCATCCGGCGGCGATTTCGGGTCACGCGCCGACACGGCATAGAGCAACAGGCCCAGCACCAGCGCCAGCAGCAAATCGAACCCGATCAGCACTTCCCGCTCCACGTCGATGCCGCTGCCGGTCCAGGCCATGGTCGCCAGAAAGGCCAGCAGGACCAGGGTGAACAGGGGGGTGAACAGGCGGGTCAGGACGGGCGCCATGTTTTCGATGACGCTCTGCTTGGCCTCCACCAGCCAGGCCCCGATGATGACGGCCCCCGCGGCGCCGCAGGGCAGCAGCCACCCCTCCGCCAGCCCCTCCACATCCAGGCCGATGGATTTGAACATGACCCCGGTGAAGCCTGTCAGCACGACGCCGCCCAGAGCGATCAGCACGTAGTAGATGAACAACTCGCCGGAGAAACGGATGAAGTCCATGCGCCCGCCCCCGCGGCGCCAACGTCCCCCCGCGTAGGCGACTCCCACGACCAGCCAGAGCGCGATCGGCAGGTGAAGCGCCGCGAGCACCTCCGTGTGCCCGCCGGCCTTGAAGGGGAGAAGGTTCATGAAGAGGGCCGCCGCGACGAAGGGGAGCGCCAACCAGAGGCAACGGAGATCGAGAGTGCGCCGTTTCCAGACGAAGTAGCCCGTGAGGAGAGGCAAGACCAGGAGGCTGATGTTCCGGGGGTAGAATCCGTCGCCGTAGCCGATTTGGGAGTGGCCGAAGAGTTCGGGCGCCTTGACGGCCAGCGCGGCGGCCACGGCCACGCAGACGGCCACCGCCGTCTCTACAAACCCGGCCCGGCCCGGCTCGCCGCCTTCCCCGTTCACCAGCACCAGTTGTTTCCAGAGACGCTCCGAATGCTCCCGCGCGAACTCGCGCGAAAGAGCGTCCAGGCTGCCCATCCGCTTGACTCCCAACAGAAAGGCTTCGTCCGGCGCCAACCCGGCGTCGATCAACTCCTTCACCTGTTCCCGCAGATGGCTCTCCAGCTCGTCCACGTCCGGGTCGAAGATGGCCCGGCGGCGGCGCAGATAGGCGCGCCACTCCGCGATCTGTCCCTCCAGAGCCTCCCGTTGTCGACCGGATGCGGACATTTGCTTCAGCTCTCCTGCGCCTGCGGCTGCCAAGTCGCCGTCCAGGACCTCTCGTGCCAGACGGCCCGAAGCGTGGCGTCCACCACTTGCCACTGCCGCCGCTGGAGCTCCAGTTGCGTCCGTCCCCGCCGGCTGATCCGATAGTACTTGCGCCTCCGTCCGCTCCTGGAGGTCTCCCACCGCGTCTCGACGTAGCCGAGCCGATCCATTCGGTGCAGCACCGGATAGAGCATGCCGTCCGTCCATTGCAACTGCCCTCCGGAGAGCTCCCGGACACGCCTGAGTATGGCGTAACCGTAGCTGTCCCCCTCGGCCAGAATCGCCAGTACCAGCGGCGTCGCCGAAGCCGCCACCAGGTCCTTGCTGAAATTCATTTGGCCTCGCCTCCCGCCCGGACGGCGACAGAGTCCATGGCTTGATACATAGAAGAATAATGCATTGTACTTCTATGTATGTCAACCCCGTGGAACGACTTTCGGTGCGCGGCACCTGGCGCCGATAGTAGAATTCCCCCCGTGATGCGCCTGATTGCGGCTTCGTTGCCGCTGTTGCTGCTGCTGGCCGGATTCGGCCCGGCTGCCGCCAAGCCACCCAACATCCTCTTCATCTTCACCGACGACCACGCCTACCAGGCCGTCGGGGCCTATGGCTCCAAGCTGAACCGGACCCCCAACATCGACCGGATCGCCCGGGAGGGAATGCGGTTCGACCGGGCGCTGGTCACCAATTCCATCTGCGCCCCGAGCCGGGCCGTGATCCTCACCGGCAAGTACAGCCACCTCAACGGCGTCCTGAACAACCTCCTGCCGTTCGACGGCTCGCAGCAGACCTTTCCCAAGCTGCTGCAGCAGGCCGGATACCAGACAGCCGTCTTCGGCAAATGGCATCTGAAGTCGGCGCCCACCGGCTTCGACGATTGGGAAGTGCTGCCGGGACAGGGGGCGTATTACAACCCGGACATGCGGGTCGGTCCGGACGACAGGCGCCGCCGGCATACCGGATACACCACGGACATCGTCACGGACCTCTCGCTGGAATGGCTCAAGAACCGGAACCCGGGCCAGCCCTTCCTGCTCATGAGCCAACACAAGGCGCCGCACCGCCACTGGATGCCCGGACCGGAGCACCTGACCCTCTATGACGGCGAGCAGATGTGGGAACCGCCGACCCTGTTCGACGACTACTCGGGACGGGCATCGCCGGCGGCCGCGAACCGGATGGAGATCGGACGGCACATGACCGCCCACGACCTGAAGTTCCGGCCTCCCCCGGGAACACCCCGGGACGACCCCTTCATGATCCGCTGGAACCGGACCTACGGAAGGATGAACCCGGATCAGAAAGCGGTCTGGGACGCCATCTACCAGCCCAAGAACGAGGCCTTCCAGGCGGCGAACCTGACGGGGAAGGAACTCGTCCGCTGGAAGTACCAGCGCTACGTCAAGGACTATCTGCGCTGCATCGCTTCCGTCGACGACAACGTCGGGCGCCTCCTCCGCTACCTGGACGCCACCGGCCTGTCCCGGAACACGGTCGTGGTCTACAGCTCCGACCAGGGCTTCTACCTGGGAGAGCACGGCTGGTTCGACAAGCGCTGGATGTACCGGGAGTCGCTGCGGACCCCGCTGGTGATCCGGTGGCCCGGTGCGGTCGAGCCCGGCTCGACCAGCCGCGAACTGGTTTCGAACCTGGATTACGCCGCCACGTTTCTCGAGATGGCCGGTATCCGGGTCCCGCCCCGAATGCAGGGCCGCAGCCTGGTGCCCATCCTCAAAGGCGCACCGCCCCGGAATTGGCGGCGGTCCTTCTACTACCACTACTACGAGAGCCAACTGGCTCACGGCGTCCCGGCGCACGAAGGGGTGCGGACCGAACGTTACAAACTGATCCGCTTCTACGAGAGCGGCGAGTGGGAGTTGTTCGACCTGGAGCGGGACCCGCAGGAACTGCGGAGCCTGTATGGGAGGAAAGGCACGGAACGGATCACCGCGGAACTGAAGGCTGAGCTCGAACGCCTGCGCGAAGCGTACGGCGTCTCCGAACCTCCGCTGTGATGGCGGGGCTAAATGTCAGGACCCCGTTCTGACGATGATCTCGCAGCTCTCCAGGGTGGGCCAGGGCGCGCGACGATGGGTGTGCTCCTCCGGCGTCTTTTTTCCCTCCAGGACCACGAGGACGGTATTGACTCCACCCTTCACCGGCGGGTTCTCCACCACCAGCCACTCCTCCCCCTTCCGGTTCCGGATCCTGCCGGCGGACGCGAGATCGACCCCTTCCCCGTTGACTTCGCAGCGGACGCGCCCCAGCGATTTCTCCACGTGTGTCAGACGCAGCCGCAACTCGGTCTTCCGGATTCTGCCGGCGGTCCGGCCCGCCGCGATGTCGTCATCCACGCGGATCCGAATGGCATGAGCCGGCCCGGCGCCCCGGCCCGCGAGAGACAGTTGCTGGGGTACCTGGGGCGGATAGTCCCCGGGAAAGTTCATGGCGCGGGATTCGGCATAGTAGCAGCGGTCCAGACGCTCCAAGGCCTTGGCGTCTCCCAGGTCCTTCAGGTCCTGTAGATCGGACGCGGTGAAATGGCCCGGCCTGTCGGTCCCCACCGGCTTGGCCACCACTTCGGCGGCTTCCGGAACGGGACTTTGGCGATGACTTCGGTAGCCGTAGTTGAAAAGATGGACCCCGGCGGCCCCCTGCTTGTAGCCGTTCAAGGCCGACGCCCTCAATACCGTGACCGGATTCCGTTCGTACCCCCCCTGGGGCGATGCCGCGTGAGTCGAGGAGTCGAATCCGGTGTAGACGAGGACCCCGCTCCCCGATGCCGCCGCGACGGCCCGCTCGATGTCGATGCGCTGCACGCAGTAGGAAGGAGAACCCAGGATCACGGCATCCACCAGTCCTTCCCCGATCCAGGTCTCGAGATCGAAACCCAACTCCAGAGCGGCGTCGATGCTGACGGGAACCCGGGCGATGAGCTTGAGCTCCCTTCCTATTCCCGACTGCTTCCGGCGGACGATCTCCCGGGCGTTCCGCATGAACCCGGTCAGCGTCGGGATGTTCCGGAACGCTCCCCGGTTCGAAACAGTAGACCGCCACGGCCGAAATCCAGCTCCAGTCCATCGAAGTCGTAGCGGGTCAATACCTCCTCGAAAAGGCCCAGAAAGCGGTCTCGCACCTCTTGCTTGGAGTAGTCCCACTGCCAGGAAAAGTTCCACCGGTCGGCTTGGCCGGGTCCCCACCAGACCGGATGGCCCAGCAGCAGGTCGGTCCTCTCCAGCTTTTGGACGGACCGGCCGTACCATCCCCGGTCCTCGAGATTGACGTGGGCGTCGTTCATGCGGAAGGAAGCGAACATTCCCAGATTCAGCTCTCGTGCCCGGTCGATATAGATCTTCAGGAGATCGTGGCCGTCGTCGGCCACCGCGGCCAGGTTCCGGTGCAGGCGCTCCACGTCGGACATGCTCATGCCGCCCACCGAAGCCCCGGCGGTGTCGTCGTCCGGGTCCCAGTCCTCGATGTTGTCGCCCCAGAGCTCGCCGTGCGGGCTCCCGCGCCAGGAGAGATCGTCGTCGATTCCCACCAGGACGGTGACGATGTCCACCGCGGTTCCCTGGAGCGCATCCAGAATCACGGTCAGGTCCCGGGGGTCGCGGTTGGCCAGGTAGTTGAAGGCCCAGTTGCCGTCGGTGTTGTAGATGATGCGGGGAGGCCAGTTGGGAGTCGGCTCCGGGGCCGTCTCAGTTTCCCGCGGCACCTGGCAGGCGGCCACGGTCAAAAGGACGGACGACAGGATCAAGAGACACTTGCGCCAACGATTCATCTTTGCATCCTCTGCAGGCTGTGCCAGCCCCGGTCCGTCACCGGCGCGGCGGACGGCGGCAGTAGAAGCCGTAGACGGTCGCCTGGTCCAGGTAGAGCTTGAGCCGGACCGTCCCCTTGCGCAGATGCTGCTTCAGCTCCTCCTGCCCGGTCCAATGAACCGGCAACCGGCTTCCCTTGCCCCGAATCGGCCGGCAGTCGTCTCGCGAGAAGCCCTCCAGGACCCGCCCCGAGCCGTCCAGCAGCTCGGCCCGGATGGATCCTTCCCCCGCGTCGGCATTGAGGTAAAACCGGCTGCGGCTGTCCCGAATCCGAAGCGGGTGGGTGAGAAGACTCCCTTGGGACGCCGCTTTCCGTCCCACGAAGGCGCCGCGGCCCAGGAAGGCCACACCGATGCCCCGCTTTCCCGTGCCGTCGTGGGCGGGCCTGGTGCTCCCCTGGTAGAAGAGGGCCGTCTCGCCGCCGATGGACGCATCGGCGGGAATGGGCATGACGTGCCCGCCGTCCCACTCCCCCTCTTGCGAAGTCCCCAGGAAGGGCCGGCGGAAACGATGCCATTCGATGCCGTCCCGGCTCGTCCCCAACTCTCCGTACATGGCGTGGGTGACCTCGTCGAACCCGGCGGTGAGCATGAAGTAGGCGTTGCGAGCCCCCGCGTACTTGAAGATCCCCGGAGTGTAGAGATGCCAGGTGGGGGGATCCTGCTCGTCCGGAGTGTGGATGGTCACCGGCCTTGACCAGTGGTACCCGTCGGGACTGGTGGCCCGGGAAATCGAACGCCGGCTGCCCACGTGACTGCGGAAATAGCCCACGTAGGCTCCGGCGATATCGTCCCAGAAGAAGATGTTCCGGGTATCGAAGGGACCCAGCCGGTTGCCGAATTCGGGAATCGTCCAATGGATTCCGTCGGGGGAATGGGCCATGGCGGCGCCGCGTCCCCGGAAGTCCCATCGCTGCAGCATCATCTTGTAGCGGCGCGACGGATCGGAGGCGGCATAGTCCTTCTCCACCCAGTAGGACGGCGTCCCCCGAATCCCTTCGTGCTCGTAGAAAAGGATGTTGTTCCGGGTGGAGCCGTCGTGCTCCACGATCCCCAGTTCCGGTTTTTCCCAGACCAGCCCGTCGGGAGACGTGGCGTAGAGGCACCAGCTCTCGTTCCCTCCGCCCCCCGCCTTGGGCCGGATGATCTGGTACCACATCTTGAAGAGACCCTCTTGCCGGTCCTGGAGCACACAGGTGTAGTTGAGGATTCCCACTTCCCAGGGGCGGTCCTTGACCAGGATCGGATTCCCGGGATGTCTCCTCACCGTTGCCGGGGCCAGCACCAGGCCCTGACTCCGGTCCACGATCGTGTCGTCGTGAAGGAACAGCTCTTCCAGGTTGTACTCCGGCCCGACGTGGACGACGCGGCCCCCCTCTCCCGGAGGTTCGGCATGAAGTCCGGCAGAGAACGGCAGGACCGCCTGGACGATCCACAACAGCAAAACGATCCGGATTCGAGAAGGTGTGCACATGGATGAGGCCTCCCAATGGGTCGGGGTCGAATCGACGCCGACCTTGCGGCATTTGGAAATCCGAGTCAAGTTTCTTCATCAGGTAGAATGGCCGCACCCATGAGTGGCTTCGCAGTGCTTCTTTACGGGGCCACGTCCTACGGCGTCGCCCTCGCCACCGTTCTCTATACCGCCGGGTTCGTGGGCAACCTGATGGTCCCCAAGAGCATCGACTCCGGGACCCCGTATCCCCTGTCGGATGCGATTCCGGTGAATGCCGGCCTGCTGGGACTTTTCGCCCTCCAGCACAGCGTCATGGCCCGGCCCGGATTCAAGGCCGTCTGGACCCGGATCGTGCCCGAGCCATTGGAGCGGAGCACTTACGTCCTCCTGACCAGCGGCGTCCTCGCAGTCATGTTCTGGCAATGGCGGCCCGTGCCCGAACCGGTCTGGCAGGTGGAACATGGCGCCGGAGTCCTGTTTTTGTCCGCACTCTCATGGCTGGGTTGGGGGATCGTAGCCCTGTCGGCGGCCATGATCGGCCATCTCGACCTGTTCGGCCTGCGCCAGGCCTACTTCCGGTTCAAACGGCGGGAAGTCCCGCCCGACCGATTTCGAGCGCCGGGTTTCTACCGGCTCGTGCGCCATCCGCTCATGCTGGGACTCATCGTCGCCTTCTGGGCCACTCCCGTGATGAGCGCCGGACACCTGATGTTCGCCGCGGCCGCCACCGGCTACATCCTCATTGCCCTTCCCCTGGAGGAGCGCGACCTCATGACGCGGCACGGCGACGACTACCGCCGGTACCGGGAGAGGGTCCCGATGCTGGTGCCCACCCGAATTCTCAAAGACCAGGAGTAAAACGATGCCCGATATCAGGATCGATCTGTACAGCGACACCTTGAGCATGCCCACTCCGGAGATGCGGCGTTTCGCCTGTTTTGCCCCGGTGGGGGACGAGCAGAAGGGAGAGGACCCCTCGGTCAACGAGCTGCAGGAGATGGTGGCGGAGATGCTGGGTAAGGAGGACGCGGTCTTCCTGCCTTCCGGGACCATGTGCAACCAGATCGGCCTGGCGGTCCATTGCCGGCCGGGAGACGTGATCCTGCTGGACCGGACCGCCCATCCCCTCATCGCCGAATCGGGAGGGACGGCGATCCTGGCGGCGTCCACGGCTTACCCCATCGACGGTCCCGAAGGAATGTTCACGCCGGAGCAGGTCAGAAACCTCATGTATCCGCCCAGCCGGTACCGCCCCACCATGCGCGTCGTCTCCATTGAGCAGACGGTCAATGCTCCTGGCGGACGCATCTGGCCCTTGGAACAGTTGCGGGAAGTCTGTGGAGTCGCTCACGAATGGGGATTGGGGACCCACATGGACGGCGCCCGGCTCTTCAACGCCTCGGTGGCCAGCGGGATCGGCGTCGCCGACTACGCCGCTACCCTGGACTCCGTCTGGATCGACCTGAGCAAGGGTCTCGGCGCTCCGGTGGGAGCCGTCCTGGCCGGAAGCCGGGAGTTCATCGAAGAGGCCTGGCAGTGGAAACAACGCATCGGCGGGGCGATGCGCCAGGCCGGGATCATCGCGGCGGCGGGGATCCACGCGCTGCGGCACCACATCTCCCGCCTGGCCGAGGACCATGAGAATGCCGGCCGATTGGGCCGCCACATCGCCGGGATCCCGGGTCTGGACATCGACCTGGACGCGGTCGAGACCAACATCGTGCGGTTCGACGCCGCCCGTCTCGGCATCTCGTGTCCCGAGTTCGCCCGGCGGCTGGAAGAGGAAGAGGGCGTTCGGGTCAGCACGCCCGGGCCCTTTCTGAGAGCCGTCACCTATATCGGCATCAGCGAGGCGGACGTGGACGAGGCCGCCGCCGCCATGCGCAGGCTGGCCATGAGAATTCGTAGCGGATGAGTCATTCGAGAGGAATCAACCCGTCACGCGAGACGGCTGGCCCAGGGCCAGGTCCGGCCTTTCCTGGCGCCGGCGGCTCCACACCCGCTCGAGGACGAGAAAGAGGGTGGGGATCAGAAAGAGGGTCATGAAGGTGGAGGAGATCAGGCCGCCGATGAGGACCCGGGCCATGGGGACCTGAAGCTCGGCGCCCTCTCCGATTCCGATGGCCATGGGAGTGAGTCCCAGGACCGTGGTCAGAGTGGTCATCAGTATGGGCCGCAGACGCCGGCGGCCTCCCGTCAACAGGGCGTCCATCAGCGGCAGACCGTGTTGGCGATGAAGCTGCAGGACGTAGTCGACCAGGACGATGGCGTTGTTCACCACGATTCCCACCAGCATGATCAAGCCGATGAAGCCCTGGAGATTGAAGTTGGTCTGAGTCAGAAACAACGCCAGGATCACTCCGATGAAGGCGAGCGGGATGGAGAACATGATCAGAAACGGGTACTTGAACGACTCGAACTGCGCCGCCATCACCAGATAGACGAGAATCACCGCCAGCAGGAAGCTGATCTGCAACAGGAACCGGGCCTCCTCCTGCTCCTCCCATTCGCCCGAGAAGACCAGAGCGATGTCCGGAGACGTCGCCAATGGCCTCACCGCTACTTCCAACTCGCGGACCACCGATCCCATGTCGCGGGTTCCCGAGAGGTTGCCCGAGACCGAGACGATTCTCTGCTGATCCTTCCGGGAGATGGAATTCGGGCCTTCACTCCGGTTCAAATCCACCAGGGAGCGCAGCGGCACCACCGAACCCGCCGGAGTCTGGATCGGAATGGCCATGACGTCCTCGCTGCTCAGCCGATCCTCTTCCCGGTAACGCACCAGAATCTCGTACTCGTCCCCGCCCTCCCGGAAGTAGCTGGCCACGGTGCCCCCGATGCTGGCGCGTACGGTGGTGGCGACGTTGGAGACGGTGAGGCCCATGGTGGCCGCCTTGGCCCGATCGATCCGGATGTGACTTTCGGGCCGGCCCGGGCTCCTGCTGATGGCGGCGTCGGAAACTCCCTCCAGCGACTCCATGATCCGCTTGATCTGCACGGCCAAGTTGAAACATTCGTTCATGTCGTGCCCGCGAATGTCGATGGAGAGGCGATCGCCTTCACTCTCGGTGGCCCAGCGCATGGCATAGTTGCCGCCGCTGGTGCGGACCCGGGGGACCACTCCCGGGAAGTCGGCGAACAACGGACGCAGGGCGTCGGCGATCTGCTGGCTGCTCCGCTCCCGCTGGGCCAGCGGGACCAGATAGACTCGAAGAGTCACCGTATTGGTGTTGGCCGTTCGCCAACCGCCCCGGGAACCGACCTCCACCAGCAGGTTGTCGAGTTCCGGAACCCGCTCCCGCACCAATCTCTCCGCCCGGTTCGCCAACTGGTCCGTCACCTCCAGGCGGGTCCCTTCGGCCAACTCCAGGCGGACCCGGACCTGACCCTCGTCCGCCTCCGGCTGCAGTTCCAGGCCGATGAAGGGCACCAGCAAAAACCCGCCCACCACCACCAAGGCGCTGGTGGAAACGATCAGCGCCGGATGCCGCAGGGACCAGCGGAGGACGCCGGCATAGCTCCGGTCCAATCCTTCCATCCACTGTGCGCCCTTTCGGGATAGAGCCTGGAGCCAGCCGGCTCGATCAGGCTCTCTGACGCGGATGAAGCGGCTGGAGAGGAAGGGGACCAGAGTGAGCGACACCAACAGCGAACTGAACAGCGAGAAGGAAACCACCCAGGCCAGTTGCTGGAACATGAGACCGGACATGCCGCTCATGAAAACGACCGGCAGGAATACGGCAATGGTGGTAAGGGTCGACGCAGTGATGGCGAGAGCCACCTCCTTGGTGGCGTTGCGGGCCGCCGCCTTCTTCTCCTCACCGTCCTGCCGGTGCCGGAAGATGTTCTCCAGCACGACGATGGCGTTGTCCACCAGCACTCCGACCCCCAGCGCCAGTCCGCCGAAGGTGATCACGTTCAACGTGAACCCGCTGAAATACATCAGGCCGAAGGCGGCCAGCACGGAAATAGGAATGGAGATGGCCACCACCAGCACGCTGCGGAAGTTGCGCAGGAACACGAGCAGGATGAAGACGGCGAGGAGCGAACCAAAGAAAGCGGCGTTCCGAACATTGCCCACCGCCCGCGTGATGAACTTGGAGGTGTCGTACAGCGAGTAGACGCGGACCTGCGGATAGTCCCGATTGATCCGCTCGATGGCCCGGTCAACGGACCGGGCCACCAGCACGGTGTTGGCGCCGGACTGCTTGCGGACACCCATCCTGATGCCGGGGACGCCGTTGACACGCACCAGGTGCCGGATTTCCTGATGGCTGTCCTCGACCGTGGCGATGTCCTCGATATAAATCGGGGTGCCTTGCCGGATGGTCACCATGGTTCGACGGATTTCGTCCATCGAGGCGTACTCGCCCTCGGTTCGCATCAGCACTTCGAACGTGTCCTCGATGACGTGTCCGGCAGGCTCGTTCAGGTTCTCGCGGCGCAGTGCCGCCATGACCTGGGCCGGGCTGATGCGGAGGGTATGCATCTTGGCCCGGTCCATCACCACGTGGATCTCACGCTCCAAACCTCCCCAGATATCGGCCTGGGCCACGCCCGGAATCCTCTCGAACCGGTATTGGATCTGCTTTTCCGCGAATTCGCGCAACTCCCTGGGGGGCATCTCGCTGGAGATTCCCAGAAACATGATGGGGAAGATGCTCAGATCGTACTTGTACAAGGTCGGCGGATCCGCATCTTCGGGCAACTGTCCGCGAATCCGGTCGATCCGGGCGCGGAGTTCTTCAGCGCCCGCATCCAGGTTCACTCCCCACTCGAAAGAGACCCGCACGCGGCTGGTCCCCTCGGAGGACCGCGAAGTCATTTCCTTGATGCCGGGAGTGGAGGCCAGGGCCCGTTCCAGAGGAATGGTGATCAGTTCCTCGATCTCCCGGGGCCCCACGCCCTGATAGGTGGTGGTCACGCTGATGGTGGGAAAAGAGACGTCCGGCATCAGGTCGACCGGGAGATTGAGAAAGGAGATCCCGCCCATGAGGGCAACGATGAGGAAGACGACGACGATAAAGACGGGGCGCCGGATCGCCAGATCGGGAAGACTCATTCGGACCTCACCGCATCCCCTTCGTTCAAGTTCTGGGCTCCGGAGGCGACCACCTCGGATCCATCCTCCAAGCCGGCCAGAACTTCGACCACGTCGCCCTCGATGCGGCCGATCGCGATATCACGGAACACCGTGGTCCGTTCCTTGGTCAGAAAATAGACGCCGTGCCGTTCGCCGCGGGTCAGCAACGCCGAACGGGGGATGCTGAGCGCCGTCTCGGAGATTCTGGCGTCGATCCTCACGTGGGCGAACATCCCCGGTTTCAGCATCCCGTCGCGGTTCACGATCTCGATCTCGACGTCAGCGCTCCGCGTCTCCGGATTGAGGAAGGGACTGATCCGGGTGACGGTTCCCTGGTACACCCGGTCGGGATAGACGTCCACCACGACCCGGGCGGGAAGACCCACCCGGATGCTGCTGATTCCGCTTTCCGAGACCGGGACCACGGTCTTGACCCGCTCCAGTTCCAGCACCGAGACGATAGTCACGCTGGGGTTCACCAGCGCGCCCGGCTCCAGGTGACGGACTCCGACGAAGCCGTCCAGCGGTGAGTAGATCCGGGTCTGGCCGTGCTGAATCTTGTACTCGCTGAGCGAGGCCTCCGCCTGCCTGACCTGCGCCCGAACCAGATCCAACTGCGCCTGCGACACCCGCATCCGGCTGACCAGATCCTCCAGGTCCTGATTCGAGATGAGATTTTCTTCGTGGAGCTCACGGTACCGCGCGACCTGGACCTTCAGGTTCTCGTAGGTGGCCTCCTCCCGGCTCACCGCGGCGGTGGCCACGGCCACGGCGGCCTCGGCCCGGTGAATCTGCTGCAGGAGATCCACGTCGTCGACCACCGCCAGCAGTTGTCCCTTGCTGACCGGATCCCCCCGGTCGGCCAGAACCTGCTGGAGGCGTCCGCTGATCCGGGACATGACCTCGACCACCGCTTGGGGCCTCAACTCGCCCAGGAGGTCCAGATTGGTCTCGAACGCGTGAGGCCGTACGGTGGCGGTCTCCACCAGAAGCGCGGGCCCTCGCTGCGGAGCATCCATGGACTCCACCGCCAACTCACGGTAGAGGCGCAGTCCGACCCACGCCAACAGGGCACCCAGAATCAGGACGACGAAAAGCCGCTTCAACAAGACCGCTCTCCCGGAATCAGACCAGTGTAGTCCTTTCTCGATTCAAGATCAGCCGGAAATCTTTCTCCTACATGGCGCGGCCTCCGGCGGTCCGTGGCCAAAGTCGTCTCGGGCTGATAAGGTGGGATTTCTGCTGGCGGGTCCGGACAGGACATGGGTAACGACGCAGAAGCCAGGATCGCGCATCTTCAAATGATCCAAGCCGTCGTCACGCGCATGGCGGGAAACTCTTTCCAGGTCAAAGGATGGACCGTCCTATTGGCGGCTGCACTTTTCGCCCTCGCCGCTGTTGATTCCAACCGGTTCTTCGTCTATGTGGCGTATCTTCCGGCGGTCATGTTTTGGGCGCTGGATGCGTATTTCCTGCGCCAGGAGCGCCTGTTTCGGAAGCTCTACGACCCGGTTCGAGAGGCTGGGGACGGAAAGGTCGATTTCTCGATGAACACTCACGCCTTCAGCGTGGGAACAACGTGGAGCGTCGCGTGGACGCGGACGCTCTGTCTGTTTCACGGCACGATCGCAGCCACGATCCTTGTCGTCATGCTGGTACTCAGCCGTCCTTGATGGACCGTCGCGAAGCGGTCGGTGGAGTCACCAAACCCGGCCGGCAATCCATGGTGAATCGGATTCATCCATTGCGGCGAGTGGTGTTTCAAACCGGTCTCCTTTTTTCGACTCTCCTTTTTTTTTCCGGCTGCGGGACCGTTCCGGCGCCTGACACCACCCTGCCATCGGACCTGACATCCGGGAAACGATGCTTCCTGATCGAATTGGGACTCGACGATCCCCGGCCGTCCGATTGGAGTGGGCGCCTGGACGCGGAGCCCGGTTCCGTACAATTGCTGCCGTGGCGAATCAACGAGGACACATCGGTGGGTCCAGGTTCCTCGTGGAGCGCCCGGACCCGGAGATTCGAGTCCCGCAAACCCACCTACTGGGAGGAACCGACCCGGAACCAACTGTTCGTTGGTGGAGATCCACTCCGCAGCACCACCGCCTACTCCAGGCTGGTGTGGCCGGGACTGCTGGCAGTGACGGCGCAACCTGGAGAGTGGACCTTTTCGACCTCCAGAGGACCGCTGAAGATCGATACACGCAGTTTGGAACCGGGGGTGCGAAGGTCCCAAATGGCCGGACAGGTGGCCGCCAGCCAAGTCCCTCTGTTCCAGATCCTGACCCGTGAAGGGACGTATGACGATTTCCCGGCCCTGGCGGCCTCGGAAGCCGGCTGCCGGGTGGGCTGGATCGAATTCAAGGACGAAGGCCAGCGGATCCTGACCCGCCGTTTGTCCGGCGGAGCCTGGTCTTCCCCGATTGAGATCCGCGAAGGCCAGGATCTCTCCGATCTCCAGATGGTGACCTCCAGCGACGGCCGGACCTGGTGGATCTGGTCGGAGCAAATCGATGGAAACTGGGACCTGTTCGCCCGTTCCGGCGAGAACGGCGTGCCGGGGCGGCTGACGCGTCTCACCCAGGATCCCCTTCCCGACCTGTATCCGCGGGCCGCCGCCGGGCGCAGCGGCGAGGTCCACCTGGTCTGGCAGGGGTTTCGCGGCTCTCAGTCGGACGTGCTGATCAGGACCCTCCGAGACGGTTCCTGGGGCCCCGCAAGGAGAGTGAGCGACTCGACGGCCAATGACTGGAAGCCGGCCCTTGCGGTGGATTCCCAGGGTGGCGTCCACGTGGTCTGGGACACGTACGAGAGAGGCGACTACGATCTTCATCTGCGCCGGGTTGGTCCCCAGGAAATGGGCGAGGTCGTCCCGGTGTCCCGCTCCAGGAACTTCGAGGGCTACGCCGACGTGGCCTGCGACGCCCGGGACCGGGTCTGGATCGCCTGGAACGAATCGGGTCCCAACTGGGGCAAGGACTCGGGCTTCTGGGTCGACCGTTCCCGGCAGACCTTCCTGGACGAGCGGACCATCCGTGTCGCCGTATACGACGGGGACCGATGGAGCCGTCCGCTGGAAGACGTCTCCCAAGTCCTGGAAGACCATTTTTCCAAGCTTTCCCGCAGCGGCCTGAGAATCTATCGCCCGCCCGCAACCCGAATCCGGTTTCGGAACGACAACGAACTGCCGCGGTTGATCTGGGACCGGCAGGGACGAATGTGGCTCTTCTTTCGCCACCAGGAGTCCACGGCAGGGGACGGATCCACGCTACGGCCGGGTTGGGAAGTCTACGGCGTCTTCTACCAGGGCTCCTCGTGGTCCGCGCCCATGATGGTCCCCCGCAGCATCGGGAGACTGGACATGCCCTTGGCGCTGGACGTCTCCGCGAACGGGACGCTCTGGATGGCCTGGCTCACGGACCACCGAAGAATCCACCGCGCATCTCCCGATTCCCGGACCCTGCAGGAGGACGTGGTGGTGGGGAGGTTGGAGCTGTCCCGCACCGGCGAGGTTGCTCAACTGGAAGATCATCAGCCTCGGGAAGAATCCATCGAACCCTACCACCGGGACGAGCCGGGCGACCTGGCCCGGATCCGCTCCTACCGCGTGAACGTGGAGGGAAAGACCTATCGGATCGTCCGGGGAGACATGCACCGCCACACCGACTACTCCCAGGACGGGGGTCTGGACAGCTCGCTGCACGAGACCTACCGCTACGCCCTGGACGCCGCCTCTCTGGACTTTCTGGCCATCACCGACCATTATCCGGGAAAGTACGTCTGGTGGGAGACGCAGAAATCGATCCAGCAGTTCCACCTCCCCGGCAGGTTCGTCCCGCTGCTGGGATACGAGCGGAACCTGGGTTATCCCAACGGCCACCGCAACGTGGTCTTCGCCGGTAGAGGCGCCCCCGTGCTTGACGCCGCACCCCAGGAGCGTTCGGGAATCGTCAACAGCGGAGACGTCCTCTACGACTACCTCAGGAAGTACGACGGACTCGCCATGCCCCATACGCCGGGAACCCCGACCATGGGGACCGATTGGCGGGACCATGCCGAGGACGTGGAGCCGCTGGTGGAGATCTTCCAGGGGGACCGGACCTCCTACGAACGTCCGGGAGCGCCTCTGGCGGCGGTTCGGGACGACGACGCCACTCACCGGGGCGGCTATCTCGAGGAGGGCTTCGTCTGGAAGGCCTGGGAGAAGGGATACCGGCTGGGCGTCCAGGCCAGCTCCGATCACTGGTCCACCCACTACTCCTACGCCTGCCTGCTGGTGGAGCGTTTCGACGCCGAAGGGTTGATGGACGCCATGCGCCGCCGCCACGCCTACGCCGCCACCGACAACATCGTCCTCGATTTCAGGGCGGAACAGGGCGGCCGCATCCACATCATGGGGGATGCCTTCGACGCCGACTCGGGGGCCACGTTGCGGGTCCACGCCGAGGGGACCGGACCGGTTGCCGACGTGGTCCTGATCCGGGACAACCGGGTCGTCTACACGCGAAAGCCGGGCGGGAGCCGGGTCGACTTTTCCTTCCTCGAAACGGATCCGGAGCCCGGAACCCACTTCTACTACGTCCGGCTCCAGCAGGCCGATGGACATGTCGCCTGGTCGTCCCCTATCTGGATCACCTATCGGTGATGGCTCGATGAGACTGCTGAGCGAATCTCCCGGTCGTATGTTTCCACTCGCCTGAGTCGAGCCGTCAATCCGCTCCAGCGCCCAATCGACGCGCGACTCAGAAAAAATAGAACTTTTCTGTGACCAAACCTGACTTCCGGACGTTGTACAAAGAAGAGGGGGCAGACAAAAGCCCCGCAAACCACAGTCAAGAAGCCAAGTTGAGAAGGATATGGCATGAGGAACAGAATTATGCGGCGCCGAGTGATCACTCTGGCACTTGTCTCGTTGGCCGTTCTTCTCTCGTTGGAGTATTGGAAACGGCAAGAAAAGACGACAACGTCGAGCGAGCAAGCACGGACAACTTTCGCAGAGCCGGTCTCCGGCCCGAATGAGTCTCCTCGCAAGACCGTTCAAGCCGCGCCAGGGGGATTTCGTCGGAACAGACTCAGTGAAGCCAAGAGAAAGAATACGGCAGAGAGTACTCGTGTCGAAATCCTGATCCTGGATGAGGACTCCCGGTCGCCAATCCCGGCGGCGACTCTTACAGTTCTCAACTTGCAGACGAGAACTGTCGAGTCATCTCATGCGAGTGACGGGAGCGGGCGAGTCCTGCTGAATCTCGAATTCGGCGAATACCGGGTCACCGCAAGACACCCCGAGTACGCCAAGGCCGGAGGGTCACCTCGCTTCCGGGCCGACTCGCTGACACCTACGATTCGAAGAACGATCGCCCTCCCGCCCAAGACCCATGCAACAGGCATCGTGAGGAATCAGTATGGCCAGGGAGTTGAGGAGGCATCTGTACTCTTCAAGCACATGACGCGTGGAAAGGCGGAGGGCACTCTCTTTCGAACGAAGACACGCCAGGGCGGCTGGTTTGAGGTCGGGATTCCGCGCGGAACTTACAAGGTTCATGTGAGCAAGCTGCTGCACAAGCCGATTCTGGAGGAGGGGATCCTGATTCCCGGGACTGAGCCGATTCAAATCATCCTGGCAGAGGAGACAGGACTGGTCAGATTGTCCGGCGAGGTGGTGGACGGATCCGGACAACCCGTTACCAGCGCAATGTTGATTGTGAAACCCAGGGCAATGCCAAGGCGAGGGACCTCGACCGACGCCAACGGCTATTTTGAAATGATGATACCTACGGGTAAGGCAAGGATGTTTGTGAACGCCTCAGGCTACTCCAGCCACCAGGAACAACTGAGGCTAACTGGCGACATCACCAGGAATATCACTCTGAGCAAGCGCGAAATCTTTACCGTGCGTGTGTACGATCCGAGCGGAAGGCCGGTGAAAGATGCAGGGGTGGAGGGCAGATCACTAGAAGACGACGGACTGGTGCTACATGAATCACCTGGTGACGATTTGAAGGCATCCGGAGAAGACAAGCAATACTACGCCACGACGTACCCTGTCCGAATATTCGCCTCAGCCGTTCACCTTGGCTTCGGCTTCTCCGAGGCCGTGGTCATGCAGGAATACCAACCCTACATTGAGCTCCATCTGAGTGGCCGCGGAGAACTCCTGGGCCGGGTCGTAGACCAAAAGGGTAGGCCGGTGCAGGATTTCAGTATCAGTCTGAACGACAAGGAAACTGGTCGAGGAGGGTCGAGCAAAATACTCTCCGAGCACGGACAATTTGCCTTCAGGCACATTCCTGCCGGGACCTATTCCCTGACTGTTGCCGGCTATGGTGACAGCTCGTTTCATCGGGTATTTCCGGATGTGGCGATCCGAGATGACATTCCCACCGTACTGGAGCTCGTACTATCTGAGAGGTAGGGCGGATCAGCTATCATTGACGGCTCGATGAATCCACTCCGTGCCGATTCTTCCGCCGCAATCGTCCCCACAACAGGGATTTTCGTCTCAGTCAAGCCCCGAATCCGCGCTTGCATACGTGTAATGATTCTTTCCGTCTGCGTGCTCTGGACCACGCCCGACGTGGCTGCGGTTCTGACGCTGCGGACAGGCAGCCACAACGGAGTTCCTCCTTTCCCTCGGACCAATGGACGACAGATCGCCGGCAACTCCAAGGGAATCTGGTTCCTGGCCCACGACGGCGCCGCCGATGGGAACCCGACGGTTTTCCTATCGACCTCCAAAGACCCCCGTCCTGAATTTGCCGGCGATTTCACCCCTGCCATGGCCATGGCAGGGGGGTCGAGCCGGCCGGTCCTGACCGGTCCGTTCACGGGCGCGCGGGCGGCGAGCCTGGTCATCGGCCGGGACGACATCCTGCACCTGGTCTTCCAGAGTTCCGAGCCGCAAGGGATCTGGTATGCGCGGTGCCCAGCCGGAAGCATGGACCCGTCAGCGAGCCTGGGAAGGAGAAAGAATTGGACCCGGGCCGACGGCAAGACCCCAGGTCCCGAAAGAATCGATCACGGCGAGGGGACCGAATTCGGGGACCTGGTGACCGATGCCCGGGGCCGGCCCTGGATCCTCTACAGCCAGGCCGTTCCGGCCGCCGCCGAGAACATCTATGAGTTCCGGGACAAGGGCCATTCGTACTCGAGGCGCGCCCGCCGGCCGGCCCGGCAACTCTGGGCGGCTTCGCCAAGAGAGGGAGGCTGGATCCGGCGGCCCCTGACGCGTCCGGGCGATTTTGGCGCCCCGGTCGCCGATCTGGACCGCTCCGGCACATTGCACCTGACCTCCTCGAGAAAAGGGTTCAACTTCCTCTTCTATCTCCAATTCCCCAATTTCACCGACGGCTTCGACCGTCAGCGCGACTTCACCACCTCCGCCCCCCATGTCCCCTGGACCGGAACCGGATTCGTCAGCCACAGCGTCATCGGCTGGGGCCGGCACGCCCTGGTGGCCTGGGAAAAGGTGGAGCATCAGATCCTGTACGCCTTTTTCGACGGAGAATCCTGGAGCGTCCAGGGACTGCACTCGAGTCCGGAGCATTTCCATCACCCCATTCTGGTTCGGGATCCGCACGACGCCGGTTGGGTCTTCTGGACCAATACGACGCGGAGCCACACCTTCTATTCCCGGTGGCTGGGCTCCCGGTTCGGCGCGGCCTGCAGAGGACGAACGGCCGGCGGCGATCCGGTTTCCCACGAGGCGATGACCCGGGCGCCCGCCCTCAGTCACTTCCACACCGTGGGCAAAGGGACGGGAGGGAACGCGGAAGCCCTGGGGATGGCCCTCGCCACCCGGGGCAGCGGCGGAGGCGTCTTCTTCGACACCTTGAAGGTCCCGGACCTGAATCCGGAGCCGGGCCGCAAGATCCTCTTCCTCGACATGCTGGAAGTGAGCGCTCTGGACAACCTGCGGCGCTCCTTTCACCCCATGCGCAAGCACCCGGCCAACCCGGTCCTGCGCAGAGGTTCCCCCGGGACCTGGGACGACGCACGAGCCATCGCCTACGGAGAGGTTCTGCTCGACGACGGCAAATTTCGAATCTGGTATTCGGGCACCGACCGGGACACCGTGAGAAACCGGTACTCGGGCGGTTACCGGGTCGGTTACGCCGAGAGCGAAGACGGCATCCACTGGGTCAAGCCGGTTCTCGACCAGGTGGAACACCGGGGATCAAAGCGGAACAACATCGTCGACCTGAGCTACCGGCCGCACGGCCATTGGGCCATGGTGGTCAAGGACGAACGGGATCCCGACCCGGAGAAGCGCTACAAGGCGATGGTGGACCACACGGACGGCAACCGGCTCCACTACTCGGCGGACGGCATCCGCTGGTCCGGCGGGATCCTGGTCAATCCGAACCGGCTTCCCGGCGGCGGCACGAATCCGGGCCGCTTCGGAGACCGGAGGAATCTGTTCCACGATTCGCTGGAGACCGATCCGGAGCGCCGCTGGAAAGTGTTCGGCCGCCACTGTTTCGGGACCGGCCTGCTGGTTCCGCGATACACCCGCCGAACCTGCCGGTACTGGAGCCCCGACCTGATCCATTGGACTTCCGACCCCCGGAATCCGGTCTTCTATCCACGCGCCGGAACCGAAGTGGAGCAACATGCCATGTCCGTCTGGATCGCCGGCCAGGTGTATCTGGGTCTGTTCGACGCTTGGGACGCCCTGCAGTTGAGCCCCCAACAACTGGCCGTGAGCCGGGACGGGCGCAACTTCGTTCACGTCTTCGACGGCGTCCCCGCCGTCGAGTTGGGGCCGCCCGGCGCCTGGGACGGCGGCTGGACCTCCCCTGCGGATCTGCCGGTGGCCGTGGGAGACGACCTGTGGCTCTACTACTCGGGCAGTCCGGTGAGCATCGGGCCGTACCACGACTGGATCGACCTGCCCATGGAGAGCGGTCTGGCCACCATCCGCAAAGACGGATTCGTGAGCCTGGAGGTCGCGGAAGGGAAGGACTCGGGGTGGTTCACCACGATTCCTCTGGCCGGAAAGTCTATCCCTCCGGATCTTGAGGTGAATGTCGAAGGACTCTCCCGTAACGCGGGCCGAATCGCCGTCGAGTTGATCGATGCCCGGCAAGTGCTGGCCACCGGTCGAGTCCTGAACCAGGATGGAGTAGCGGTCCCGGTCCGGTGGACCCGGACCCGAAGGGTCGAGCACCCGGGCACGGGAACGCTACGGCTCCGCTTTACGCTCGACGGCCGAGCCCGCCTCTACGGTTTCACCTTCAGATAGACTCACGGTGCGTTTGATCTGAATCGGACAGCGAGGAAAGAGACCATGCCTGTTGCAGTGACCGGGACTCTGTTGCTGAGTCGTCTGCTGGGAATTGCCTTTGCCGGCGCGCACGTGCCGGCGGCCCCGCCACAAGAGAAACCGATGCTGCTCCATTCAAGGGCCGCGGTCACGTCGGTGACCGTCTCCGAGCCCTCCATCGTGCACGAAGATGGGGCGGCGCCCCCCTATTACTCTCGCTACACGCCGCTGCTCAAGCTGCTCGACGGTTCCATCATCCTCATTGGGAGCGCGGACAAGATCCTGCGTTCCACCGACGGCGGCCGCACTTGGCGGAAACAGCCGGTCGCGATCTCCAGATACCAGGCGCTACAGCGCCGGGACGGTTCGTTCTATCTGCTCAAGCGGGGCGTCCGGCCGTCAGAACGGCCGGGAGTTTTCCTCGCCGGACATATGAAATTGAACGGGCTCGGCGACTTCAAGGACGTTGGCGATGAATCCTGGCAGGAAACCGCCATCTCCGTGCCCCGGTTCAAGCCTGTCATCGCTGACGATTACAAGACCGTGTCTCGAGCTCCCCATGTCGAGCTCGCCCATGAGCTGCCGGACGGAACGCTGCTGGGGCTCTCCTACGGCAACTTCGTCGGCGACGACGTGCCCATCAGCGGATTCGACACCAAACTGGGCGTCGCGCCCATGTACCGCACCTACATATTGGCCTCCACCGATGACGGGAAGAATTGGGAATATCTTTCGACCATTGCCTACGACGGCAAGACCGGGCAGGAGAGTTTCTGCGAGCCGGCCCTCGTGGATTTCGGCGGCGGGGAACTGCTGGCGATCATGCGAACCGGCCGCTACGCGCCCCTTTTTCAGTGCCGTTCCATGGACGGAGGACGGACCTGGAGCGAGCCGGTCTCCCTGGAGACGCTGGGCCTGCGGCCGAGAATGACCCTGTTGGAGAATGGGATCCTGGCCTGCAGCTTCGGCTGGCGCCCCATGCGGTACATCTACTGGGAGGATCCCAACGGCGGGTACTACCCCGCGGGCCTCGCCGACTATCACAAGCGCTACAAGAGCCAGGTCGGAATTGAAGATCCTTCGGCGGCGGCGGGAGACTACGTCATGTTCAGTCCCGACAAGGGGTATACCTGGACTCAACCCCGCAAGATCGCCGAACCGTTGACGCAAGGGTACACTCAGATCGCCGCCACCGGCCCCGACTCCTGCGTCGTGCTCTCCTATCGTTTCGTTTTGCCTGGGAAATCGCTGGGTGAAACACTCCGGATGTGGGAAAACGACAGCGAGCATTTCCTGCGGGACATGAAGACGCTCTACGAGGCGCGCCGGATCGTCGTCCGGCCCTGACTGTGGAGATTTCCCGTCAACGAACTGCATTCGCCAACGGCCCCGGCGCGGCAGGCCGATACGAAATTCCCTTTCCCGGGCCGTGCTAGACTCGCTCCCAAGAACCGGTTCTGAAGACAAGAAATGACCTTTCGATTCGGCGCTCGCTCACCACGTCTGCGAACTCTCGTCCCGTTGAGCGTCCTGGCCTCCATTCTTCTTCTGATCCTTCCCCTGATCGGCTGCGGAGAAACTTTCTCAGGAGCCGATGCCGGACCCGGACCGCTGGACGTGCGGAAGATCTACTTCATGTTCCACCCGGTCTGCTGGCAGACGGCGGGACTGGATCCTCCGCCCGGGGACTGGGACGAACACAGCCCCTACAGCCGGCCCGTCTGGGACGCGACCTACCGGAAGGAGCTGGAGGTCAACCGTCTCCAGAAGGACCTCATGTCCAGGATGAAGGCGGACGAGGTCTTGCTCCTTTTCCCCATCGGCGACAAGGCACCCATGCTCGAGTTGCAAGACTACGCCAGCCGCACTCTGGGACGGCGAGCCGTTCTCGTGGACCGGGAGCTGAAGCAACCGCCGGCGGAGTGGCGGAAGCTGGACCATCCTCTGGAGCGATTCCTGTCGGAGCCGGACTTGCCGGGGCGAGACGAGTTCCTGGATGGAGTGCCGGCGGAGATCCGGGAGGAGTTGGCGGCGGAGATCCGGGAGGCCATCGACGAAGCCGGCGCCGTGGCCGCCACCTGGAATCCAGCCGTGCTGGAGGTGCTCTACTTCAGCCGGCTGGCCGCGTGGGACATCCGGAACGAATTCCGGAAGCGCAACCTGAGATACGATCCCGCCACGACGCAGGGAGTCGCCTTCGGCGAGGGGTTCGAGCAGTGCGCCATGACCTACAAGCAGATGCTGGCCCCCTATCTGGGGCTTCAGACCCCCGTGGACAACCGGTACGACCTTTCCGTCAGCGGCGCCTCGTTCCTGATGGGATCCCGATTCCGGGAGCGGGTCGACCTGGATTCCAACCTGCGCCTTTATCTCTGGGAAGCAACCGGGGGGCGCCTGGTGGGTCTGTACACCCGGGCCTGGTGCCGGCTCAAGGATCCTCTGCTCTACGCCCGGATTCCCGTCCAGGGTCTCGATCTCCAGGTTCGGGAGGTCCACGGAAAGCTCTGCTGGCCGGAACCTGACGCCCCCGAGTTGGCCCTGGATTCGGAGGGAGGCGAGTTGAAGCTGCCGGTCTACAACGGGATCCGGCGCGACTTCGACTGGTACGGCGTGGTGAATACCGCCGAGGACGCCTGTTACGTCATTGCCAGGAACATGACTTACGGCAACTTCCGCCGGGTCTTGACGGACGCCCGGATATTGCCGTGAACGGGCGTTCAGGACCCGGCGTCGAGAACCCCACGCGGCTCGGCGGCCTCCACAGGCCTGCAGGTAGGGATGCAGGTCAAGGGGCAACGGTAGACGGGACGTTGGGAATGCTCTCGCAAATGCCGTCAGGAAACGGCCTGGCAGATATGGTCCAGCCAGAAGACCATTTCGGCGGTGATGTCGCTGTTGGCCGCCGTCTCGCCGACGTTGCCCCACCAACCCTCAGGCGACTGAGACGCGATCAGGCCGTCGCCCACGCGAACCGCCATCTCCCGGTACTTCTCCTCGGCAGTCAGGGTGTACATCACGGATGCCGCCCATCCCGGTTTTCCGGCGCGGACCAGGCTGTAGAGATATTCACTGGCGCCTTCCGCCAGAAGCATGTACTCCCTGGCGAGTTCCAGCCACTCTTCCTCGCCGGTGGCCTGATAGAGGAGGGCGAGAAACCCGCCCGCGATTCCCGGGTTGTAGAAGGGTTCATCCCGCTCGGCGTCCCGGTTCAGGACATACCGGAACGCGTCGGCGGCGTCATGCTCGACGTGCAACCCCTGTTCCCTGCTGTAGACCGCGTAAAACTGGGCCGGATAGTTGGGCTGGACCTCCATGAGGGTCTTCATCCACCGGCCCACTCCCCGGGCAACTTCGATCCTGCCGGTGTAGAGGGCGGACCAGCCGCATCCCGCGACCACCCAGAGGTCCTGTTGCTCCAGGGGATCGTGTTCCACCGGACTGGACAGGAACCCGCCGGTCCGGCTGTCCCGGAAACTCATCAGGAAATCCATGCCCCGCTGCGAAAGGTCGAAATGTCCCAAGCGGTGAGCGGCCTTGATCACCCACGCGTTGAAGTAGGTGTAGCCGTAACCGCGGATCGCCTCGGGCCTGGGCCCGAAGTCCCCGTCGGGAAGCGTTCCGTTCTCCCGAATCCAACTGCAGAGGCGGTTGGCCGCGGAGGTTTCGCCGCACGCGGCCAAGGCCGCAGGGACTTTGTGGTACTCGAGCAGGCCCTTTTCGGAGTCTCCGAAGCCGCCGTCGGTTCGCAATTGGTCCAATAGAAACGCACAGCCCTTGTCCCTGGCCTCTCGGAAGCGTCTCGTCCCGCGGGTGTCGCCTGCAACAATCATTTTTCAGTCTCCAGTTCGGGAGCCGGCTGCATGAGGATACTACGGACCCGGCGGGTTCTCTTTCCCGCTTCGATCCAAGAGTCGCATCACGCTGCCCTCCCGCCGCCGGAATTCCTCCAGGCTGGCGCGAACGATGAGGACGCTTCCGCCGCGGGTGACCCGCTGGCCGGGCCGCAGGTCGCCGAACCAGAGTAGCAGATCGGTGCAGGGGGCATTCTGATTCGCCAGCACAGCCAGAGCATCTTGCGAAAAATGCGCGGTCAGGAGGTGCCCCTTGTCCGTGATGTTCCAGCAGACGACCCCCGGGAAGCTCACGGAGGAGGACGCCTTCGACCCGGGCCGGACCCGGAAAAATTCACCGTTTCTTCCCTCCACCGGAAGAAACGTGGCAGCTCCGACACCGGGCAGGCTCTGGTATTCGGTCCAGGACGATCCCACCTTGAGATAGGGCCGGTATCCGGTGACCGGCGCGTGATAATGGTCCAGGCAGATCCATGCATGGACATCTCTCCAGGGTTCACCGGAGCTGTTGGTGACTGACACGGAATAGTGTGCGCCCGTGGAGTCCGCATGGATGCCGGCCGACTGACGGCCCAGAACAGCTTTCGTCGCCGCGGCTTCGTCGAGCAGGTAGTAATAGAAATCGTGCTTTGGATCCAGCTTCCAGAGCCCGTTGAGATCCCTGACCGGCGCGCCGGAATAGGTCCACCGCTCTCCCGCATTCACCCATCGCATCCCCACCTGGTAGTGGAGCTTCCGTCCATTGACGTAAATCTCCTCCGGCAGCCTGAGGAGCCAGGAGGCCCTCTCAGGACGATCCTCCCAGCCGATCCGCTCCAGACCCCGTGCCGTGATGACCACCACCTGGGGGGCCAGGGCGTCGTGGTAGCGCCGATAGGTGGGATAGGTGGAGTGGACCAGGGGCTCGACCTGGAGACGGTGGAAGTCCAGATCCGCCGGCGGTTCATGACCAGCCTCCCCATCGCGTGGACCCGCCGCGCAGCCCGCGAGCAGAAGGGATGCCGCCGCAAGGATGGCCAAGGAGGCGGAACGGCTCGATCCTTCCTTCACCGCAACGACTTTACAGACCCGGGGGTTGACGTCACCATGCGGACTCTCCATCACTGGTGGCCGGAGCAGAAACGGGCCATGGAAGACTGCCTTTCCCGCCGCGATCTCCTGGTTTCTCTCCTCTCCGCGTCCGCCCTGACCTCGAATGCCCGTCATGCCTCCGCGACGTCGGCCTCGCCCGGCTCGGCAATGCGTATCATCTTCACGACGGCGGGCAGGACGGCCATCATGGACGCTGCCGGCGGGGATCTGCAAGTTCTGGATTTCCAGGAGCCGGACCAGGTGACGTGGCAGCCGGCCGGGTTCTTCCGCGACGGCCGGAGAATCCTGCTCTTGAGCATGGAAGCGCGCCGGGACGGTCCGGGCCGCCCCTTCGCCCAGTACTACACCCGGACCCCCACCCATATCTGGACCTATAACCTCCAGGACAAACGTCTCACCGAAATCGCCACCCGGGACCGGATGGCGGTCTTCTACACTCCCCAACTGCTGCTGGACGACCAACGCATGTTGGTGCAGGTCTTCCGAAACCAGGTCGGACAGATCTTCAGCATGAACCTGGATGGCAGCGATGCCCGCGAGTTCACGGCTGCGGGAGAAGGCCTCCCCTACGGCTTCAGCCTGAACCGGGAGAGGAGACGGGTCGCCTTTCACCTGGCCGGCCCGGCGGGTTACCAGGTCTGGACCAGCGATTTCGAAGGCCGCCGCCGCACCCTGGTTGCGGCCCATCCGGACCATCTCTACTTCGGGCCCGCCTGGTCGCCCGACGGAGCATGGCTCGCCTACCTGGATTGCCGCTTCCGGCAAGATCCGGGTCACGACTGGTCCGATGTCTGCGTCAGCCGCCCCAACGGATCGGAGCAGCGGGTGCTGACCCGGGGACAGTCCCACTGGTTCGGCGCCAGCTACGGCAGTCCGGGAAACCGCGGCGGCGGGTCAAATATGCTCTCTTGGACTCGAGACGGCGCCATTCTCTTTTCGCGAAAGCTCCCGGGCAGCAAGGTGCCCTGGGAATACCAGCCGCAGCGTCCGGACACGGACCATTTCAACCGCGACTACAAGCCAGCATCGGCCCGGGGCGGCACGGAGATCTGCCGGATCGACCCCGGCGGCGGCGAAATCCGGTACTTGACCGGGAGCCGCCCCCCCGTTTGGGACCTGAGGGCAAGCGAATCTCCCGACGGCCGCACCATCGTTTTCTGCCGGGCCAAGACAGGGCGGATGCCGGAGATCTGGTGCGTGGAGTCCAACGGAACCAACGCCAGGCGCCTCACCCGCGGCCTGCAGGGCCGGGGAGCCGATCACCCCCGCTGGCTGCCGTTGCGGGAGGGTGGCTAGATGATCCCGATGGTGGCGGCGAAGCTGTCCTGGTAGGCCTGAGGGTCCACCCGCGCGTCGATCAGAGTGGTGGTGTCGGCAACCAGAGCCTTCTTGAGTTCCGTTTCGTATTCCTCGGGCGTCCGGACCACGACACCGGCCAGACCCGAGGCCCGGGCCACGGCCGCCAGATCGATGGGGTGCAGATCCAGCCCGTAGTCCTCCATACCCCGGCTTTGCTGCCTCGACTTCATGGTGCCCAGCGCGTGGTCATTCAGGATCACCAGAGGGACCCGGACTCCGGTGCGGGCGAAGACCTCCAACTCCCCCAGCCGCATCAAGGTGCTGCCATCGGCTCCAATGCCCACCATGGGTTGTTCGGGCCGGGCCAGTTTGGCCCCCAGGATCGCCGGAAGCATCAGGCCCATGGTGCGTCCGCCGGAAGTGCAGAGATGGCTGCCGGGGCGATCCACGGGCCAGAGATGATGCAACATCAGGATGAAGATCCCCGTTTCGGAAATCAGAAGGCCGTCATCCGGCAGATGGGTCCGCGTGATCTCGATAATGTCCTGAGCCGCCAGCCGGGCGTCACCCGGACGCCGGAAGTGCCGCAAAACCTGCTCCCGGGTCTTCGCGATTTGCGACGGCGGAAATCCGGCCTGGGGGGCCGGCGGAAGCAGCCGCGTCAAAGAGGTTTTCAGATCGCCGTCGATCCGAAGGCGGGGACTGGCCGCCAGCGATTCGTACTCTTCCCGCTGGGCCAATTCGAAGACGGGGGCCGCCGACTCCCACTTCTTGTCCGAAACCAGGCTGTCGCAGCCGACCAGAAGCGCCAAGTCGGCTTGCGGGACCAGCTCTCCCTCCACCGTGTGGGGAATCTGGTGTCCCACGAAGGTCCCGGCCCACAGGGGGTGGGACTCGGGAAAGACTCCGTGGGCGTCCATCTCCACCAGAACCGCGGCTCCCAGGGATTCGACCAGCGAGTGCAGGAATGCGCAGGCACCGGCCCGGACCACGTCCTGTCCCGCCAGGACCACCGGTCTTTGGGACTCTGACAACGCCTTCCGGAGAACTGCGAGCTTCGATTCGTCGGGCTGTGCGGACGGACGAGCCTCAAGCGAAGCGAGCGTCCCACCCGGCACGGAAGCCGTCGACAGGTCGGTAGGAACGTCCAGCAGCACCGGACCCGGACGGCCATCGGACGCCTGGAAGAAGGCGTCGCGAAGACTCTCCCGAGCCGAGTCGAGAGAGACCGTACACTGCGACTTGACCACCGAGTCGAAGAGCTTCCCGTGGGAGCACTGGCAGACCAGCTCCAGGTGGCCGGTGGACAATGGACTCCGCTCGCAGCAACAGACGACGGGGACGCGCTCGAAGTAGGCGTTGACGGCCCCACCCGCCAGGTTCCCGGCTCCGACGCCCTTGACCGCCAGGGCCAGACCCGCCGTCTCTCTCACGAGTCCATAGTAGGCAGCCATGATGGCCGCCGAGGACTCATGGGCCACCGTGACGAAGTCGAGATCCAGACGCCGCCCCCAATCCATGATGTCCAGGGGCAGCCCGCTTCCCGGGATGCCGAAGTAGTGGTTCAGGCCCCGTTCCCTGGCTTCCCGGACGATCAGTTCGGACAGCTGCATTCTTGCCTCCCTCCGTGCCCCCCGGGTGCATCCGGATCTACCGCCGGCGCGGGACCTTTTTAGCGATGGCCGCGGGCGAGGATCGGCCAGACTTCCACCACCTGATCGCCCCGGGTGCAGTAGATGCGATCGTAGAGGTTGACCGTGGGGTCGCAGTGGGGGGGATAGAATTCCAGCTTGTCGCCCAGACGGACATCGGCGCCGGCCGCTTCCAGGGTCAGGATGCCGTGTTCGTCCCCGCCCCATCGAAAGCCCGCGCCTTCGATCCCCACCGGCCGCGGCCCGAAGGCCCGATCGGTGGAAAAGGCCTTGAGCCCGGCATCCAGCGTGGCCTGGCCGGAGAGGTTCCTGCTGGTGACCGTGGAGAGGACCGTCAGGGCAGGATCGAAGTCATCGTAGACATCGCCCCCTCGGCCACCGATGCGCATGTAATCCAGGTCCATGAAGACGTAGGAACCTGCCTGCATCTCGGTGATGCCCTCGATTTCGGAATCGATATTGTAGGTCCCGGTGCTGCAACCGGAGAAGATTTCCACCGGGAGCCCATCCTTCCGCATCCTGGAGAAGGTCTCCAGTGGAGCGGCCATGGATTCCTGCGAGTGCCGCCGCCGCTCTTCGAAACCGTGGACGTGGGACGACTTTCCGCAGTAGCAGTGGACCCCTCTCAGATTCAGATTCGAGAGGCGGTCCACGGCCCGGGCCAGACGGAGCGCCGGCTGTCCGGCTTCGACCCCGGTTCGGCGGTTGGCCGGATCGATGTCCAGCATGATATTGAGGTGCACTCCTCCAGCCACGGCCGCATGGTTCATCTGCTCCGCCTGCCACACATGGTCGACCACCGCCATGGTGTCGGGATGGCGCCGGGTCAAGCGGACCAGCCGCTGAAATTTGTTGGGGTCCGCCATCTCGGAGGTGATCAGGAGGCCGGTAATGCCGGCTCGGGCCATGGTCTCGGCTTCGGAGACGGTGGCCGTGGAGATTCCCAGAGCGCCGGCATCCAGTTGGCGCCGCGCAACCTCCGGGCATTTGTGGGTCTTGGAGTGAGGCCGCATTCCGATGGAGCGGCTTGCAGCGTGGCGGGCCATGGTCTCGACGTTGGCCTCGAAGAGATCCAGATCCAGCAGCAGGGAAGGAGTGGCAAGATCGGTCTTGCACACGCCGGAGATCCCCTCGCAGGACTCCAGGCGCGCCTCAATCTCCTCCAAGTTGTACCCTGCAACCCGATCACCGCGAGCCAACGTCTTCCCGGTGGTGCTCATGGCCTCCTTCCTCTCGTTCCACAAGTAAAAAACGCCTCCATACTATGCGCTGGGCCGAAGGCAGTTCAAATGACCGAAATCCCCGCCAGCGACGGCAAACCCGGCCGGCGGGATCATTATCGCCCATCACCCTGGCGAGCATTCTCTTTCCAGCCGGGACGGAGGCGGCGGTGTACACTGGGTTCCGGATATGCTGGCACGGCTGTTGATCTGCGTTGCGCTCCTGCTCGTCGTGGAGGCGGCCACCGTCACCGCCTACTGCGGTCTTCTTTTCGGATGCGGCTGCACGCTCATGGAGGGGATGGCCTCCTGCAACGTGCATAACCTCCAGGGACCCTGGTGCCCCTGGTGCAGCCAGGGGAAGCTCGGATTCTATGTCCCCTTTGCAGGGATGACCGCCGGAGCGATCGCCGGCGCCTGGTGGGGTCTCAGGCTTCGGTCCCGCCTCTGGGCCGGACTCCTGGCCGGGATGGCCGGTTACCTGGCGGCGGGCGCCGTCGCGGCATGGATCTCGGCCCGTATCCAAGGTTATCCGCTGTGAGCGGCACGGTCCGCCAACTGGAATTGCAAACCGGCCGCCGCACCCGTAGGGTCCCAATGGTGAAGATTTCTCCCTTCTTGGTTCTGGCGGGTGTCCTGTTGGCGTCTTGGGCGGATGGCCGGATAGCCTTCGGGCAGCCCGCTTCAGAGCTCTCGCGCCGGACGCAGCCATTGGAGATGACGGGAGACATCGCTTCCCACCTGGTGGCCGGCGCCGACCGCTTCCTCCTGGGCAAATTGGAGAACTCCCGCCGGACCCGGGCGCGACACTGGAACCGCGACTTCTCATCCCCCGGGAACTACGCCCGATCCCTGGAGCCGAACCGGAAGAGGCTGGCTCACATCCTGGGAGTCCGGGATCCTCGGGTGCCCTTTTCGAGTCCGGAACTGATGGCCACGGTCCGGCAAAGCGCCCGCATCGGGGGGACCGAATCCTACGATGTGTTCTCCATCCGCTGGCCCTCCGTCGGCCAGATGCATGGAGAAGGGCTGCTCCTGGTTCCCCGGCAGGGCCGGCCTGCCGCCGACGTCATCGCCGTCCCGGACGCGGACCAGAGCCCGGAACAGATCGCCGGCCTGATTCCCGGGGTCCCTGCCGCATCCCAGTTCGCGCGCCGCTTGGCCGAGAGCGGCTGCCGGGTCGTGGTTCCGGCCCTCATCAGCCGGGATAGGAAGAGGCGGATCGGGCGTCCCCTCCTGACGCATCGGGAGTTCATCTACCGGTCCGCCTTCGAACTGGGCCGGCACCTGCTGGGTTACGAGATCCAGAAGCTCCTGGCCCTGGTGGACTGGTTCACACAGGACGCCGAAGGCGGCGACCCCCGTATCGGTATTGCCGGTTATGGCGAGGGAGGTGGCCTCGCGCTCTATGCGGCCGCCCTGGACACCCGAATCGACGCCGCCCTGGTGAGCGGGTATTTCAGCGACCGGCGCAACATTTGGAAACAACCCATCGACCGCAACGTCTTCGGGCTGCTGGAGCAGTTCGGGGACGCGGAACTGGCCTCGATGATCGCACCTCGTTCCTTGATCGTCGAAGCGGCAAGGGGTCCCGAGTTGACGCTGCCCGGAGAAGGTGGGGCTCCGGCGATTCTGGACACGCCGCCACTCGAAACCGTTCGCCGGGAGGTCCGACGGGCCCAGGAATTCGTGGCCGGACTGAAACCCGCAGACCGGATCCAACTCGTGACCCGTGGTCCCCGGGGCGCCGGTCCCGCAGGCGGCGACCCCGCCCTGACCTCTCTGCTTGGATCGCTCTCAAGCGGACTCGAACCGGCTCCCTCCGGTCCTGCCCCCTCTTTCCTGCCGGACTCTTTCGATCCCGGGGTCCGCATGGAGCGCCAGGTCGGCGAAATGGACCGCCACAACCAGTGGCTGCTCTCCGAGAGCCCCTACGTCCGTCAAACCTTCATGGAGAATCTGGACACCACCTCCCTGGAAGCCTATCGGAAGAGTACGCGGGACTACCGCGAGATCTTCCGGGAGGAGGTCATCGGCTGGTTCCACGACGATCGACTGCCGTTCAATCCCCGCACCCGCCCGATCTACGACGCCCCCGGCTGGACCGGGCACGAGGTGGTCCTCGACGTCTACCCCGACGTCATCGCCTACGGGATTCTGCTTCTTCCCAAGGATCTGGTCCCCGGCGAGCGGCGGCCGGTGGTGGTCTGCCAGCACGGCCTGGAAGGGCGGCCCCAGGAAACCATCCGCGGCGACCACAGGGCCTATCACGACTTTACGGCCAAGCTCGCCGAACGGGGCTTCATCACCTTCGCCCCTCAGAATCTCTACATCTTCCGGGACCGCTTCCGCACGCTGCAGCGGAAGGCCAACCCCCTCAAGAAGTCCCTCTTCTCCATCATCGCCGCCCAACACCAGCAGATCCTGGACTGGCTCAAGACCCTCCCCTGGGTGGACCCCGGCCGGATCGGCTTCTACGGCCTGAGCTATGGAGGGAAGACGGCCATGCGGGTTCCTGCCCTGTTGACCGACTACGCCCTCTCCATCTGCTCGGCCGACTTCAACGAGTGGGTCTGGAAGAACGCCTCATCCCGAGCCAGGTACAGCTACGTCTTCCATGGAGAGTACGAGATCTTCGAGTTCGACCTGGGCAGCACGTTCAACTACGCGGAGATGGCGGCCCTGATTGCCCCCCGGCCCTTCATGGTGGAGCGGGGACATTTCGACGGCGTGGCCCCCGACGAGATGGTGGGCTATGAATTCGCCAAGGTGCGCCACCTGTACTCCGCGCGCCTGGGCCTGGCCGACCGGGTCGAGATCGAGTGGTTCGTGGGACCGCACACCATCAACGGCCAAGGCACCTTCTCGTTCCTGCACAAGCACTTGAACTGGCCGGAAAAGAGAGAGTGACGGCGGGTCCGGGCGGCCGTCCCGGCGCGCCGGGCGTCACCCCACCGCAGGAATTCCCGTCTCCGCCACCAGGCGATTGAAAGTGGCCACTTCGCGGTCCACCACATCGTCCAGTTCTCCTAGGGCGGCATCCACTTCGGCCGAGAGGTGCTCGAATACGTCCAGAGCCTGCTGCGTCGGAGCCTCATCGGCGGAGGAGACGACGCTCATCAAGGAGATCAGCCGGAAGTTGAGACCTGCCGGGATCCGGATCCAGTCGAAGTCTCCCTCGGCTTTGAAGGTCACCAGTTCAGCCTCGATCACATCCAGCTTCCGGCCCAGACCATCCGCCTGTTTCGTCGCTTCCCGGGCGGCCTCCTCCGGACCGGCCTCCTGCAACCGGTCGACCCACCGCTTCACCTGGTCCCGAATCCGGGCGATCCGCGCGAGGCCCCGGTGGGTTACGGTCACCTTGTCCCGGATTCGAATCAGGGTCCGGAACTGGGCCTCCAGGTCCTCCTGCGAAGCGGACGACCCGGGATCCTTGGTGAGCCGGAAATCCTGCGTCCAACTCCGGTCCCCCAGCTTCAGCACCACTCGATAGGTTCCCGGCGCGGCCATCACGGAGGTTTCCGCCCCCTTGGCGGCGACGTCGCCGGCGAAACTCTCCGCCTCCGGATAGCAGAGATCCCAAACGAAGCGGTTGACGCCGGCGTGCCCGGTCAGATAGCGCTCTTTCCTGGAAGCGTCGCCGTTGTCGTCACCGGCCGGAGACTCGTCTCCTTCATGCTTGCGGTGAACGGTCTTGATCTCGTTTCCCTCTGCGTCCAGGAAGGTCAGACGAAGGTCCTCGGAAGGGACCTCGCCCAGGTAGTAGTAGACGATGACACCCCGGGGCGGGTTCTCGCCCACGTTCAGGCCCTGGAGACGGGGCTCGTTCTCCTCGGTGGGATCCTGGCGGTAGGTGCCTTCCATTCCCAGTCCCAACATGTAGTTCTTGTCCGGCCGGTCGCCCGCGGCCGCGCCCCACTGGAGCCACATCCGAGTCGTCGTCCGCGGCGGAAGCAGGGCGGCCGGATCCTCCGGGTCTCCGCCTGCCGCCTCTCTCAGGGGCGTCACGTCATCCAGGATCCAGATGGACCGCCCATGAGTGGCCGCCACCAGATCTTCGTCCTTGACCGCCAGGTCGTAGACGGGAGCCACCGGCAGGTTGTTTCGAAGCCGAAACCAGGACTCCCCCGCGTCCAGGGAGACGAACACGCCGGTCTCGGTCCCCACGTAGAGCAGACCCTTCCGAACCGGGTCCTCCCGGATCACCCGCGTTATTTCTCCTCTCGGCAGGGCTCGTCCCAGATCGTGCCAAGTCTCACCATAGTCGTGGGTCACGTAGAGGTAGGGATCGTAATCGTCCAGCTTGTAGCGGGTCGCGGCCACGTAGGCGGCGGCCGGGTCGTGAGGCGACGCCGCCACTCTGGAGATCAGGGACCAATCGCCCACCTCGGGGGGCGTGATCTCCCTCCAGTTCTCGCCGCCGTCCCGGGTGACATGGACCAGGCCATCGTCGGTCCCGGCCCAGAGCAGCCCCGGAGTGAGTGGCGACTCGACCAGGGTGGAGACGTTGGCGTAGACCTCGGCTCCGCTGACGTCCTTGGTGAGGGGGCCGCCCGAAGCGGTCAGCTTGGACCGGTCCTGGCGGCTGAGGTCCGGGCTCATGAGCTGCCAACTGCTCCCCTCGTCCCGGGTGCGGAAGACCCGATTGCCGGCGGCGTACAGCAGACCGGGGTCGTGGGGGGAGAACAGGATGGGGAAAGTCCAGTTGAACCGGTATTTCAGATCGGCCGGAGGACGGCCGGAAGCCAGATCAGGCCAGACCGTCACCAAGCGGATCTGGCGGGTCTTCCGGTCGTAGCGCTGCAGCGGAGCCCCCCCACCCGGCGAGCTGCCCACGGCGCCGACGTAGACGATGTCGGGGTCCTCCGGATGAACCGCGATGTATCCGCTCTCCCCGGTGCCGGCGGCGTAACACATCCCCCAGGGAATGGCGCCGAACTCGGTGGCGCTGGGAACCGCGATGCTGGAGTTGTCCTGCTGGGTCCCGTAGATCCGGTAGGGATACCGGTTGTCCACGTCGATGCGGTAGATCTGGGCCGTTGGCTGGTTGTAGATGGTGGACCAGGTGGCGCCGCCGTTGAAGCTGACGCAGGCTCCCCCGTCGTTTCCCTGAATCATGCGCTGCGGATCGGCGGGATCGAACCACATGTCGTGGTCGTCGCCGTGGGGGGTGGAGATCCGGGAGAAGTTTCGTCCCCCGTCGGTCGACTTCCAGGTGCTGAGATTCGTGACCCAGACCGTTTCCGGATCCTGCGGGTCCGCGAAGATGTGAAGGTAGTACCAGGGACGGTTCAACAGGTCCCGGGAGCTGTTGAGCCGCTCCCAGGTGTCCCCGCCGTCGTCGGAGCGGTAGACGCCGGCCTTTTCAGCCTCGATGATGGCCCAGACCCGTTGCGGCCGGGCCGGGCTGACGGTGATCCCTATTTTTCCCAGGATGCCCTTGGGCAGGCCCTTGTTCCGTCCGATGTCGGTCCAGGTGTCTCCGCCGTCGGTGGAGCGGTAGATGGTGCTGTCGGGGCCGCCGCTGGAGAGCTCCCAGAAGTGGCGGTGGGTCTGCCAGACGGTGGCGAAGAGGATCCTTGGATTGGCCGCGTCCATGGCCAGATCCACCGCTCCTGCGCGGGGACTTTGAAACAGCACCTGCTCCCAGTTGGCGCCGCCGTCCCGGCTGCGATAGACCCCTCGCTCGGGATTGGGCCCGAAGGCGTGCCCCAGGGCGGCGACATAGACCAGGTCCGGGTCCTCGGGATGGATTCGAATCTCTCCGATATGCCGGGTCTCCTCCAGCCCCAGGTGAGTCCAGGTCTTGCCGCCGTCGGTGGAGCGGTAGACGCCGTCGCCGTAGGAGACGTCGGTGCGGATGGTGGTCTCTCCGGTCCCGGCGTAGATGACGTTGGGATCGGACGGGGAGACGGCCAGGGCGCCGATGGATGAGGTGTTGAAGAAGCCGTCGGAGATGTTCTCCCAGTAGGTGCCGCCGTCTTCCGTCTTCCAGACGCCGCCGGCGACGGCGCCGAAGTAGAAGACCATTGGGTCGGTGGGATGGCCCGCCACCGCCACCACCCGCCCCCCCCGGAACGGTCCCGCCAGACGCCATCTGAGGCCCGAAAACGACTCCTCCGTCCATGAAGTTACTGGCATGAAGTTCTCCTTGTCGGCGATAACAATCCGTGGTCAGAGTCCCGCGACCAAGCGGAAACGGCAGCGAATCCCGCGGCCGCCCTTTCCGATTGCCAACGCATTCGTGCGCCATCCGGATGCCACGGAGGCTCTTGGTACGGGCAGTAATGGTAGAGGGTCGAAGGTATCGAGTCCACAACCCGGGAATCGTCTGGTTCCGCGGGGAAGGACGCCGGAATCACACCCACTCGGCGCCGCGATTGCAGGCGTGGGGATTCCTCCCGGGCGATGCGCAGTCCTGCTTTCCTGCACGAGGTCAATGCTTGCCATTCATGGAAACACCCCCGGACTCGTTGTGTGTATTGAAGTCAATACTCCGTTCCGCCATGATTTGGGAGATACACAGATGAGCACTCCATTCGATTCCTTGGCCACCGCCCGCAGACTTGAAGCCACCGGAATTGCAACCAAACAGGCCGAGGCGATCGTTTTCGCTATTCAGGAGAGTCGAGACACCGCCGCCACGAAACGGGACCTGGACTCGAATGTGGCAGCGTTGCGCTCCGACCTGGAGGCCAGTTCGGCGGCGTTGCGTTCCGACCTGGAGGCCAGTTCGGCGGCGTTGCGTTCCGACTTGGAGGCCAATACGGCAGCGTTGCGCTCCGAAATGGAGGCCAATACAGCCGCATT
>JAPPLF010000041.1:0-44193 GCA_028874215.1 Acidobacteriota bacterium | reverse complement strand
TGGAGGCCAATACGGCAGCGTTGCGCTCCGAAATGGAGGCCAATACAGCCGCATTGCGTTCCGAAATCGCGGCGACGGCAGCGGAATTGCGCGGCGAAATGGGCAAACTCAGGGGCGAACTGTTCCGGGCCCTGTGGGTACAAGGCGCCGGAGTGGTCGGCATCCTCCTCGCCTCCAGAATCTTCTGACAGACCGGCGTTCGGTCGGCCCTTGAGTTGTGCCGCTCGAGGAACGAATCAGGATTGAACTGAGGGAGATTCGTTATGATCCACCGACGCACGTTTATCGGCGCCCTCGGGGGCAGCTTGGCGGCCGTTCCTCTCCTTGGACAAGGCCATGCAAAACCGAAGCGCCTGGCAGTGGTAGCCACCGAGTGGCGGCGCTATTCTCACGCCTGGCACACGGGTCAACGGTTTCTTGCGGGTTATCCCGTGGAGGGGCGTTGGCACCAGTCCCCCATCAGGCTCGTATCGGCCTACGTGGACCAGACGCCCGAGAACGACCTGAGCCGCGACCGCGCACGGGAGTTCGGTTTTCCAATTTATCCCACAATCGCCGAGACGCTTCGCTGCGGCGGGGACAAATTGGCCGTCGACGTGGTCCTTATCATCGGCGAACACGGTCGATACCCGGTCAACGAACTGGGCCAGAAGCTCTACCCCCGCTACGAGTTCTTCAAGGAGGTGGTCGAGGTCTTCAAGCAGGATGGGCGCACGGTGCCCGTCTTCAATGACAAACATCTTTCCTGGAGATGGGATTGGGCCAAGGAGATGGTCGACACGGCCCGAACCATGGGATTTCCGTTTCTGGCCGGCTCATCTTTGCCCGTCACCTGGAGAATGCCGGACATCGACATGCCCTATGGCGCCGAGGTCGACGAAGTGATGTGCGTGTCCTCGGGCGGGGTGGACAGCTACGACATCCACGCCCTGGAGACGATTCAGTGCATGGCGGAGCGCCGCCGGGGAGGGGAGACCGGAGTCGCGTGGCTCCAGGCGCTACGGGGCGATCCCGCCTGGGATGCCATGGATAAAGGTTCCTTCGGCCGCGGCGGCTGGGACCCGGAACTGTTCCGAGCGTGCCTCTGCCGCAGCCACAAGCTGACTCAGCCGGAAAACATGAACCACCGGTACCCCACCCCGGAGCAGATCCGGCAATGGGTGAAAGAACCGGTCGTGTACCGGTACCAACACAACGATGGATTGAAAGGGACGATGCTGCTGCTGAACGGCCTGGTGGAAGACTTCACCTTCGCCGCGCGCCTGAAGGACCGCTCCGAGCCTCTCTCCACGCTGTTCTACCTGTCGCCGGTGCCCAACGTGGTTCATTTCGCGGCCCAGATGTCCAAGGTGGAGGAGATGGTCCTGACCGGCGAAGCCCCCTATCCGCCGGAACGGACGCTGCTGACCACCGGGTTGGTCGAGGCTGGGGTACGGTCACTCGCCCAAGGCGGTAAGACCCTTGAGACACCCCACCTGTCGATCCGTTACCAGGCGCCAAGACAGTCCCAATTCGTGCGGAGTTGAGCGGAGACGGTCGAAAAGACCCGGCGGCCCCGCGGATTGCGCCTTTGTTCTGCACGGTACAAGGTTCTACACCCATCGACCCCATCAGATGAGTCGACTGAGAAACCGGAGTGCGTGGCAAACGCGAATTCCATCCGCCGTTACGAATTCCCGTCCCGCTTGGGCCGTCACCAGCCACGTCTCGCATTCCGGAAACCGTTTTTTCCAGTAACGAAGATTTCGGTCCGGCCTCGACTGGGAAATCTTGCATTCGACCGCCAGTACAGGCCGCCTGCGGTCGGTGACAATGAAGTCCACCTCGCGCCCATCGGTATCGCGGAAAAACTGGAGGTCGAGGTCAAGCCCCTCGGCGTCCTGGCGATAGTGGACCCACTTCAACAGATGCCCGGCGACCAGGTTCTCGAGCCGCGGACCGGGTTGGGGAACCAGCGACCAATCGAAATGGTAGTGCTTCTGCGCCTTCTTGATCGCCCTGATCTTGGGGCTGCCGAACGGGGAGATCCGAAACAGGGCGTAGAGCCGTTCCAGCGCGGCCACCCAATTGCGGACCGCCTTGTGGCTCACCTGCAGATCTTCGCGAAGCGCGTTGAGTGACAGCAGTGAACCGACCCGTTCCGGCAGGCTCATGACAAGCAGCTCGAGGTTTCCCAGATCCTGGATCCGTTCCAGTTCCCTGATCTCTTCGCGAACCAGCAGATTCCGATATTCGCGCGACCAGCGCCGCGCCTGCACTTCCGAACCCGAAAAGAACGGTTCTGGAAATCCGCCCAGCATGAGCAACTGTTCGAAGTCATCCGCGGACTCGATCCCCAGTTCGGCTACTGACAAGGGGTGCAGACGAAGCAGGTGGTATCGACCCTGCAGCGAGTCTCCGGAATAGCGATACAGCTCCAATCGAGCGCTGCCCGTGACCAGAATTCTTTGATTGTCCGGCCGGTCGTCATACAGCCCCTTGAGGTAGTTCCGCCAGCTCCGGTACTTGTGGATCTCGTCGAAGAACCAGAGCGATCCGAATGGTAACTCCCGACGAAGGATCCATTCCCGGTGCCTGGGGACATCCCAATTCATGTAGCCTTGCCGGGCGCCCGGCAGGGAAAGGCCCAATGTCGTCTTCCCCACCTGCCTTGGGCCGGCGACGAATACCATCTTCCGGGGGAGATCCGCCTGGATTTGGTCGCGCAGGTATCGATGCTCCACGATTTGCATATATTACAGAAACATTTCCCTATTGATAAATATTTTTGCAGATAGTTTTACCCACAAGAAAAATACTCTGCATCATCGCAGGAGAAACGGACAGTGCCGCTCGCAATGCGGCAGGCGAGGATCAAATCAGGGACGTGTCTCCCCAGGCGGCGGTATCGGCCGGTCGCCGAGTTGATTCCGTACATCCCGCGGGATGCCGGAAAAATCCGGGCTGCCATCGAGACTCTGAAGGCGTTTCAGGAGACCCACACTCTCGCTGGCCTCTCGGTACGTCCAGATGATCGAAGAGTGATGGAAGTACTGATTCCGCTGGCGACTCTGGACATTGCACTCGGCGCCGCAGGACGATCCGCGGGGCTGCCTGTTCCAAGGCGCCGCTAACGGGTCACGAACCAGAGCACAACGCCCTCACCCTGCCAAATCCCAAGTCATTTCGAGATCCTCTGAGCTACTCGGTCTTAGTAGAAACCGATGAAATCGCAGTTGTATCCGAACTGCATGTTCTGCGCTTCGGCCGTCTGGTTCTCTCGTGAAATGCGGCCGATGACGCGGGAACATCGAGTGCAAACCTGGATCACGTCGCAATGAAAAACTTGGATCCGAACGCTTAAGTTCCCGTGAACGTGGTATTGAAATTGGTGGGGTAGCCGCCGAATATTCAGTGGAAGCGGAGTGAAGGAGAAAATGGGAAAGCACCTTGAGTCGAACGAACCGTATCTGCTCGGCACCCATGCGGCGGAGGAAAGCCGCCTGCAAACTCAACACCGATTGTGGGCGGGGGAGGCGCGCGGCCTCTGGGACCGGGCGGGATTCGGGCCCGATGCACGGCTGCTCGATCTCGGCTGCGGACCGGGATTCGCCACCCTCGAGTTGGCGGAGCGGGTCGGCGCAGGAGGCCGGGTGCTCGCCGTCGACGAGTCGGGGCGTTTCATCGGCAGGCTGACCCGCGAAGCGAAACGGCTCGGGTTCAAGCAAATCACCGCGCGGGTGGAGCGGGCCGAGATGGTGCGGCTGGAACCGGCCTCGCTGGACGGCGCCTTCGTGCGCTGGCTTTTCTGCTTCCTGCCCGATCCGGCCGCGGTCATCGGCCGGGTCGCAAACGGTCTGCGGCCCGGTGGCCGCTTCGTGGCCTGGGACTTCCTGAACTTCGACGGGATGACGCTCCTGCCACGGAGCCCGGCATTCCAACGCGTCCACGCGGCGGTCTACGAGAGCTTTGCGAGCAACGGCGGTGATCTCAACATCGGCGACCGGCTGCCGGGACTGATCGCGGCTTCGGGCTGCCGTCTGGTCGACCTGGTCCCTCTCGTGCGGTTCATCCGGCCCGGGACAAGTTTCTGGAAGTGGCCGACTCAGTTCTTCTCCAACTTCATTCCACAGTTGGTTGAAAACGGCCTATTGACGGAATCGGAACGTCTTGCGTTTGAAGCCGAGTGGCGGGATCGGGAACGGGATCCGGGCACGTTCCTGTTTGCCGCGCCCATGATCGGCATCGTCGCCGAGAAGATGTAGCGCCGGCATCAGGCCGTAAGGCCATCGGACGGAAAGCCAGTGAAAAAACATGAACCACGTATCCGCAAAAAAAGGCGGAACAGCACCGATCAGTCGGCTGAGCGGGATTTCGTACAGCTTCCCAGAAGACAGATCGTGCTGACGATGCTGGGGGTGATGTCCGCGGTATTTCTGGCCATGGTGAGCCAGACCGTCGTGGCCACGGCCATGCCGCGCATCGTCGCCGATCTGGGTGGATTCGACCGCTACACGTGGGTGGCGGCCGCCTATCTCATCGCGTCCACGGTGGCCATCCCCATCGCCGGGAGACTCACCGACATTTACGCGCGCAAGGGATTTCTCGTCCTGGGACTCGTCGTATTCATCGTCGGCTCCGTAGCGGCCGGATTCAGCCAGTCGATGGATCAGCTCATCGCTGCCCGGGCCTTTCAGGGTATCGGCGGCGGAATCCTCATGACCATGAGCCTCCGTTCCATCCCGGATCTTTTTCCGCCCCGGCAACGGGGCAGGTTTCAGGGACTGATCGCCCTCGTGTTTGGCATGGCCTCGGTCATCGGGCCGGGGCTGGGGGGCTTCATCACGGATCAGCTCTCCTGGAACTGGGTCTTCCTGGTCAATCTTCCTGCCGGGGTTCCAGTGCTCCTGCTGGTTATGCGCACCTTCCCCAACATCAGGCCCGTGGCCGGAGATCGCAAGCTGGACTATCCGGGGATGATGGCTCTGGTGCTTTCCGTAGTGCCCGTGATGCTGGCGTTGTCGTGGGCAGGAAACCAGTACGATTGGGCGTCACCGCAGGTCATGGGCCTCCTGGGCTTCGGGTTGGCGATGGCCGGGTTGTTCGTGGTCGTGGAATCCAGGTCCGATTCCCCCATCATGCCCCTGGAAATCTACAGAAACCGGATGGTATCCATCTCGGCGCTCGTCGCATTCGTGACCGGGTTCGGGCTGTACGGGAGCATCATTTTTCTGCCGCTGTTCTTCCAGGCTGTCCTGGGCGCTTCCGCGACGGGAAGCGGCGGCTTTTTGACCCCCATGTTGCTGGGAATCGTCGTCGGCTCCATTCTGGCCGGCAGGCGGCTTTCCCGATCCGGCGGTCAATACCGGAGGCAGGGGCTGGCCACCACAGGCTGCATGGCCGTCGGCATGATTCTCATCTCTGCCATGACCGGGAGCACCAGCTTCGGCGCCGCAGTGGGATACATCGTGATCATGGGGCTCGGCGTGGGAGGAACGCTGGCCACCTTTGCGGTGGCGGTGCAGAATTCGGTTTCGGCCCGGGTCATGGGAACCGCCACGTCGGCGCTACATTTCTTCAGGCTGATCGGCGGGACGACGGGTCTCGCCCTGCTGGGCGCCTTGTTGAGGCACAGGTTCTCGCTGCGGGTGGAAGAGACGGTTTCGGCCACCACAAGGGCCGCTCTCCCTCCCGGACGGCTTGACGCCATAACGGACAACCCGCGGGCGCTGATCGATCCGTCCGCCATCGACGAACTGAGATCCGGATTATCCGGCGCCGGTGCCGACACTGCGGCGCTGGCGGACACTCTTCTCAGCGACCTGAATTCCGCGTTGTCGGCAGCGGTTGGAGACGTGTTTACGGTCAGCGCCGCAGTCATGGCGGGCGCCGTGGCCATCACCCTCTTTCTGAAGAGGTCACCCGTCTGAAAGCACGGGGCGAACGCGGACTCGCTTGCCGTTCAGGAGGGTCCCGACCCAGGTGTATCGAACTGCCCACGCGTAGACCGCCAGCAGCAGACCCGTTACGGCGACGCAGATCGACACGAACGCCAGGTGTGGATTGAGGGACTTCTCTGCGGCCAGCCGCTGGCCCCAGACCACCAGCGGCAGATGCATGACGTAGATCCAGTAGGAGGCGTCCGAGACATACCGCACCCAGGATCGCTCCCGGGCCGCAACCCGCCGGAACAGTCCCATCAGGCCAAAGCAGGCCATCCAGGTGTACGCAACCTGAAACACTGCCGCTCCCGCCGGCACCCAGGCCGTTTTCGGATCCACGAAGCCGATTCTCCCGGGATAGAGAAACACCAGCGCCAGCGCCAGCAGCGGCAGCGCCATCGGGAGCCCTGAGGACCACCACCGGCGCACCGGGACGCTCCGCTGATGGAGCAGAACGCCGGCCAGGAAGAAGACGAGGTAGTAACCGATGATCGGAAGCTCGGGCAGGAATCCGCCGGAGACGTCGGCGCCCACGATCTGGCGCATGAAGTACTGCGGCACGATGGCCGCAGGGACGAGCAACCACCAGCTGGGATGCCGGAACCGCAAGCCCAGCCTGGCGGCGATGCCGAAAGCTCCGACGATCAGCAACAGGTGCCAGAGAAACCAGAGATGGTAGAAGTGCTCCGGCCAGGTGATCGGGCCGTTTTCCCCTTCGGTGAATGCCCAATGAGTGAGGGGGATGACGGTGACCATTGCCAGCAGCAGCGGCAGTCCGACGTACCTCAAGCGGGATCTGACCATCTGCGCCAGCCCCCGGCGCCGCCATTGGATGGCGGTGAAATATCCGCTCAGGATGAAAAACAGCGGCATGAGAATTCCGGCCAGGGCGCTGAACAGGTAGACGTAAGGGTTGTAATGAGGTTCCGTGTCCTCGGCGTAGACATGTTTCCCCGGCCAGAAGTCCGAGAAGGGCATCAGGAAACACAACGCGTGCAACAAGACGACGAGCAGCATGGCAACGGCGCGCAGAGCGTCGAGTTCGTGAATCCGGCTCACGGCAGGCGGCTCTCCATTCGTCCGGGATGCTCTCAGCGACAAGGGTTTCCTGCTCTTGGATAAGTAGGTCGTACGCCCGCCGCTGACGTCGAATACCGCGCCGGTGCTGTAGGAACACTCTTCCGATGACAGCCAGGCGACGAGCGCCGCGACCTCGGACACCGTCCCGGTGCGCCCCATGGGAATCCGGCTGATCATGCCTGCGATCCGCTCCTTCGTCAGTCTTTCCAACAAACGGGTCATGACCGCGCCGGGAGTGACGCAGTTCACCCGTATGCCCGTTTTCGCCAGTTCCAGGCCGATTGACTTGGTGAGGCTGATGACGCCGGCCTTGGTAGCGGCATAGGGCACGGCCCCGGCGACCCCCTCCTTGCCGGAGGCGGAGGAGACGTTGACGATGCGGCCATAGTCCCGCTCCATCATGTGCGGAATCACATGATGACAAAAGGCGAACACGCCGCGGAGGTTGGTCCGGTAGATGCGGTCCATCTCCTCCACCGGCATTTCCCAGGTCTTGGCGACAGGACTGCCGATTCCCGCATTGTTGACCAAGATGTCGATGCGGCCCCACCGGTCGATCGACGTCCGGACCGCTTCACGGGCTGTCGCCTCGTCCCCCACGTCGCCGACGACGACCTCTGACGGCACCCCCTGACGGGCGAGAGTGCGCGACGCCTGCCGGGCGGAATCGGCGTTCACGTCGACGACGGTCATCCGGGCTCCTTCACTGGCGAGACGTTGTGCGATACCGAAGCCGAGACCCTCTGCCGCGCCGGTGACGATGGCCACCCGGCCTTCGAACCTGGACATCCGTCCTCCTCCGTATCCGACCCTTTCCAACTATACATTCGCCGGCTGCGGCACCGCACGGCTCCAGGATCTCGCCAGCCGGAGGGACGTTTCGCGACGATGGAAATGGCCCCGGAGATTTGAGAGTCGGCGGACTTTCCCCCAATATCCAATGACCGCGCGACGCGCCGGCACGGCTCAGACCGGGAGAATTTGAGCAGTTGTTGGAAACCTGGGTCCCGATCACCATCGCGGCGGCATTCCTTCAGAACGCCAGGTCGTCGCTGCAGAAACACCTCAAGGGATCGTTGAGCACGTCGGCAGCGGCTTACGTGCGTTTTTTCTATGCCCTGCCCTTCGTCCTCCTCTATCTGGCGATCCTCCGTTTCGGCGCCGAGTATGACTTCCCGGAGTTCAACCGGCGGTTTCTTTTCTTCGTGGTCCTGGGCTCCACGGCCCAGATCGCCGGGACGGCGTTCCTGATCCACCTCTTTTCGTTCCGGAACTTCGTCGTCGCCACGGCTTACTCGAAAACGGAGACGATCCAGGCGGCCATCGCCGGGATGCTCATCCTCTCGGACTCCATTACCGCATGGGCGCTGCTGGCCATTGTCGTGAGCCTGGCCGGCGTCATGCTGATGGCCATCGCCAGGCGGCAGTTGGCAGCCCGGGAATTGCTCGCCTCCCTGTTCGGAAGGACGGCGGGAATCGGTTTGGCCAGCGGCGCCGGGTTCGGTCTTGCCGCCGTCTCCTACCGGGCTGGCAGCCTCTCCCTCGGCGGCGACTACGTTGCATCGGCCGCGTGCACGCTCGCAGCCGCCCTCTTGTTCCAAACCGTGACCATGGGACTCTACCTGCGGCTGAGGGAGCCGGGACAGTTGACCCTGGTCTTCAGGTCCTGGAGGATTTCAGGCGCCGTCGGTCTGGCCGGGATGTCGGCCTCCGCCTGCTGGTTCACGGCCATGACCATTCAAAACGCCGCCCACGTGAAGGCATTGGGCCAAGTGGAGCTGCTCTTCGCCTTCATGGTGTCCACCGCTTTCTTTCGTGAGCGGGTCACGGGACGGGAACTGCTGGGAGTCCTGCTGGTGGTGACGGGAATACTGATCCTGCTGCTGCGAGGGTAAAAGGGAGCGAGGTGAGACTTGAGAGAAGGAGGCGACTCGTCTTATAAACCGGCACCCATTCCCCGCTCCTTTCTTGAATACGTCCGGTCCATGGGACCCGGAATCGTGGTCGTCCTGACCTGGCTGGGAGCCGGGGACATCGTCGAGTCGGCCATGGCCGGGGGGAATTACGGCTATTCCCTCATGTGGGGCTTTGCGCTCTGCCTGATCCTCCGCTACCTGTTCGTCTCCCTCATTGCCAAATACCAGCTTTGCAACCGGCGAGGCGAGACGGTGTTGGCGGGCCTGGGGCGTCTGCACCCCCTCTTCGCGCTCATCGTCCTCACGGGGACTTTGTTGCTCACCCACGGCATCGGCGTATTTCTGCTGGTGGGAACGGCCGGGATCTGCGTCAAGGTGACGGGAATCGGCAGCATTCCGGTGTGGGGAGCCGGTTTGGCCCTGGCCGTTCTGCTCCTGGTGATCCGGCCCCACTACCGGCGAATCGAAGTGATCTTTTTCGTGCTCGCGGGCGCCTTGTCGGTTTCGCTGATCGGACTGGCCGGTTGGTCCGGGCCGTCAGCAACAGGAATCGTCAAGGGTGTTCTGGGTTTACAGGTTCCCGAGACCCTGGGACGCTTCGACGCCATATACCTCATGGTGGCCATGGTAGGCGCCATTGCCGGCAGCTTGGGGAATCTCCTCTACCCCTACTTCATGCGGGAAAAAGGATGGGTCACACCCGGCCACCGGCGGGTGCAGAAATACGACCTGATATTGGGCATCATCGTGCTGATCGTCCTGGATCTCTCCATCTGGGTCGTGGGGGCCGAAGTCCTCCATCCCAGAAACATCCAGGTCGTGGACCTGGAGAGCCTCTCGCTGCTCCTGGGCGAAACCATGGGCGAGGCGGGTTCTCTACTGTTCTACATGGGCGTCTTCGCTGCCCTGTTCAGTTCCATGGTGGGAAACGGCAGCGCCTACGCCGTGCTCATCGCCGACGCCTATATTCAGCTCCGGCCCTCGGCTCGGGAGGCCTGCGGCGGCGATTACAAACGGCATCCCAGTCTTCGTCTGGCCACCTACTGGGTCGTTCTCTCACCCCTGATCTGGGTGTTTCTGGGCCACTCGGACTTCGTCGGCCTGACGGTGACGGTCAACGCCGCGCAGGTGGTGGTCCTCCCCTTCCTGGTGGCCGGAATCTGGATCTTGACGGCTCGCCGAGTCCATATCGGTGCCGAATATCGAAACCGCTGGTGGGACAACGTCCTGGTGGGGTTCCTGTTCGCCGTGGCGGCCGTCAGCGGATACTTCTCGGCGGTGAAGGTATTGGGCCTCTGATCCCGGGAGAAAGTCACACCCGTGAGGGGCGGCGGCCGTTCAGAAGGTCGTCTTCTCGCTGTAGACCTTGGCGACCTGCGACTCGAACCAACTCCCCACGTGGAGGCGGACCGACGGTCCAGGAGGTGACGAGCGTGCCCGCGGCGGGCGTGGTGCCGGGCGGGGCCGCCGTTGGCCAAGGCTTACGGGTGGCCGTCCCCCATGGTGTAGTACCCTACGGGATACTTGTTCCCTGCCCGACACGCCGAAAGGCCTCGGGCGGGGTTATTTTTCCCGGATTGGCCTTTGAACGGCGAGCCTCCAGCCAAGCGTGCGGTCGCCTTCGTAGACGGCCAGAACCTGTTCCACGCTGCTCGCGAAGCGTTCGGCTAACCCTATCCCAACTACGACGTTTCGGCCCTCGCCGGACAAGTGTGCACGGGACAGGGATGGGAGCTGGCCCAAACACGCTTCTACACCGGGATTCCCGACGTCGACGATAACCGCAGATGGCACTTCTTCTGGACTCATAAGCTCGCGGCGATGGGACGACAGGGTGTCGTCGTGTATAGCAGGCCACTCCGGTACCGGAACCGGAAGGTTACTACCCGAAGGCACGCAACACTCTTTTCTGACGGGAGAGGAGAAGGGAATCGACGTACGGATCGCGCTCGACGTGATTGCACTGGCTCACCGGCGCGAATACGACGTGGCGGCCGTCAGCGGATACTACTCGGCGGTGAAGGTTTTGGGCCTCTGATCCCGGGAGAAAGTCACACCCGTGAGGGGCGGCGGCCGTTCAGGGGGTCGTCTTCTCGCTGTAGACCTTGGCGACCTGCGACTCGAACCACCTTCCCACGTGGAGGCGGACGGAATCGGGGAGCCGGATGGATTTTTGCAGCTCCTCGAGGCTCTTCCCGGCCTCCAGCCCCAACGCCACCTCGCGGTGCAGCGCGCGGATGAACGCCTTCTGCTTGCCCAGAAGGGAGCGGTCCGCGGGGGGGCCGTGTCCCGGAGCGACGGTCTCGACCCGAAGCCTCTCCAGCGCCTCGATGACGCCGATCCAGGAATGCGTGTCCCCGTCCCCCATGTAGTTGTAGGGGCCGTTGACCACGGCATCCCCGGTAAAGAGGATCCGATGGCGGGGGAGGTAGGCGAAGCCGTCGCCGCGGGTGTGGGCGGTTCCGAAGTGGAGCAGCTCCAGGCGTTGAGTCCCGTCGTCGATGACCAACCGGTCGGGATAGGTCACGATGGGGGGCTGGGCGCTCCTGAGCCCCAGTGCGGCGACATCCTTGCGTTTGGCGGTTTCTTGCTTCCAGCGGAGCGGCTCGAAACGATCCATCTCCTGGACCACGTTCTCGTGTGCGACCGTCACGGCTCCGGCGGAGACCCAGACCGGATTCCCGTAAGCGTGGTCGCCGTGATGATGGGTGTCGAAAACCAGCCGCACCGGCTTGTCGGTGACCTGGCGGATGTCGGCCAGGCAGGCTTCGGCGCCACTCGGGAAGTTGGCGTCGATGACCACCACAAAATCGTTGAAGACCACGACCCCGTTGTTGCAATGGCCCTGGTGCTCCAGTTCTCCCTTCCGAAAATAGACTCCGGGCGCCAGCTCCGTCAGCGAACCCGGCTCGGAAGAAATCAGCGCCGCAACCATCCCCGAAAACAGCGAGGCGGCGGCAAGCGCCAACAGGATCCTGGTTCCCAAGGCAGGCACTCTCATCTGCATTTCCTTCCCGGCTTCATCCCGCGCGATCTTTCGGCGGATTGTATCTATCGGCCCGAGCACCCGCAAATCCCGCAAGAACGGCCCAATCAAAGACTTTTGCGGACGGTTCCCAGGTGCTAACCTGCCCGGTGACGGCAGAGTCTTTCACGGCGCCAAGCAATTAAGGAGAGTTCAATGGTTCAAAGAATCCGAAACCTGATCCTCGGGTCCCTGGCCTGCCTGGTCATGAGCCAGCCGGGCCTGGCCCAGTTCCCCTCCGGAGACCCCAGCATCATCGCCGCCGGCGTCACCCTGGAGAAGCTCTTCGAAGGCGGATGCATTCTCACCGAAGGGGTCGCGGCGGCCCCGGACGGCACCATCTACTTCAGCGACATCACTTTCACGTTCACGTGTAAGAACGAGAAGGGTGAACCCGAAGCCGGGCACATCTGGAAGTATGACCCCAAGACCGGCGAGACCGGTATCTTCCGTTCCCCCAGCGGCATGTCCAACGGCATCAAGTTCGATGCCCGGGGCGACATGATCATCGCCGAAGGCGCCGATTACGGCGGTCGGCGGATCATCCGCACCGACATGAAGACCGGAAAGAGCTACATCATCGCGGGAATGTACGAAGGCCGGAAGTTCAATGCCCCCAACGACATCACCATCGATGAAAAGGGGCGGATCTATTTCAGCGACCCCCGCTACCTGGGTCACGAAACCATCGACCAGGCGGTCATGGCCGTGTATCGGATCGACACCGACGGCTCGGTGCACCGGATCATCACCGACGCGGGCAAGCCCAACGGCGTCGCCGTCTCCCCCGACCAGAAGACCCTCTACGTGGTCAGCAACGACGACGGGGCCATGGACTTTTCCCGATTGCCGCAGGGAACGCCGTTGAACAAGAACCGCATGGCGCTGCTGGCCTACGATCTGGCTCCCGACGGTACGGCCAGCTTTCGGGAGGTCCTGGTGGACTATTCTCCCCAGGATGGACCGGACGGCATGGTGGTGGACGTGGACGGCAATCTCTATGTGACCGTGCGCGATGTGACCCGCCCCGGAGTCGCCGTCTATTCCCCCGAAGGGGAGGAGCTGGCCTTCATTCCTACCGAGCTGCCGACCAACGTGGGGTTCGGACGCGGGACCGAGAGCAAGACCCTCTACATTACGGCCGGAAAGAGTCTCTACCGGATCCACGTCAAGCGGGAAGGCTACCAGCTTCCGCCCCGGTAGCCGGACGGCCGCGGGGGTCGACGACCCTCAGAGAAAGCTCTGAACGTACTTCACGATTCCGATCAGGGGGATCACCGTCAGCCCGATCCCGGCCACGAGAGTGCCCAGCCATAGCGGCCATCTCATCCGCAGCTCTTGCGGGAGATGGTATCGGTCCGACCAGAGCATGGCGAAGCACCAGAGGCCGCAAATGAGACCGGAACCCACCAGGGCCGCCGGCGTGACGATGAAGACCGGGTCCTGTTCCAGGAACCAGAGCAGGCTCAGGCCGGGCCCCGCGCACCAGAGCAGCGTCCAGAGGCGGAATTTCTTCAAGGGGACCTTCCGCAGCGAGGGGAAGAGCGCCACCAGGCATTCCCGGGTGGTCCGGGTGTAGAGTTCGTAGGCGCCGTAGATGGTGCCGAAGAACGCGAAGAAGATGCCGGTCTTGTAGAGCCAGGCGAGCAGAGTCTGGACCAGCGGCGACTGGTCCGGCCGGACCAGGTACCCCAATTGCAGCGTCAGAAGGTCGAACCCGCTGGGGATCTCCTGCCGGGGATAGAGGATGGTGGCCCCGAGGATGGCGAAACAGAGGGTGAAGATGAAGATGCAGGTGAACGACACCGTCACGTCGGTGCGCGGGGCCCGCAGCCAGGCCAGACCCCGTTTCAGATTCTCCCGGCCGGCGTCCAGGGGACCCCGGCCCCGGATGCCCAGCAGTCCCCAGCCCTTCTCCCGCAGCATTCCCACGTATCCCAGATAGTCCTGGGTCCCGCCTCCCACCGCTCCCAGGTAGGTGACCATCTCCACCCAGGGATTGCGCCCCCGGAACTCGGCGAACCGTTCCAGGACCCAGCCGTCGTACCTGGGCCGGGTGGGGACCAGGGTGCCCCCCAATAGGGCCAGGAGATCGGGATTCGACACGGCGGCCGCCAGGACCATGCAGAGGAGCAGCAGACCCACCAGGACGGTCTGGACCCGCTCCAGGAACCCGTAGCTCTGAACCCAGGTGAAGGTCAGCGCCACCAGGATGAAGAAGGTTCCCCAGAGCCGGCCGAAGAAGACGTAGTCGGACACGTTTTCCGGGTCCGGGAAACCGACCACCCAGTTGGTGAACTCTCCCAGCATCTTGGGGAGTCCCCCGCCCACCCAGAAGGGCATCCAGACGATGGTCATGACGGAGACGAACAGGACGAACCAGCCGCGGGGGCCGGGCAGGTCCATCCAACTCCGCAAGGGATGGCGGCCGGTCAGGGTGATGAACCGGGCGCCGGTATAGACCTGGAGTCCCTTCAGAGCGGAGCCGACCAGAAAACACCAGAAGAGGGAATAGCCGAAGACGGCGCCGCCCCGGGAAGCGAAGACGGTTTCGCCGCTTCCGATGGTGACCGAGGCGATGATGGCGCCCGGACCGAAGAGCTTGAGCATTCCCGTCAGGGAACGATCGCGGAGCTGGGGCGAGAGTTCCGGGTACCGGACGGGATCCTGATCACCGGACCTTGTCACCGACATTCGCCTTCCTCTTCTCTCGCTCGCGGCACCTGTGTCTTACTACAGCTTCCAGGGCTTCCGGTAGTTGATGCCGGCCAGGCGTTCGGCTTCCGGATCGTTCACGATGCGTTCCCGTTCCGGATCCCACTCGACTCTGCGCCCGAGCCGGAAGGCCATATTGCCCAGATGACGGGCGATCATCGAGTCATGACCGATCTCCACGTCCGATCGCGGACGCTCCCTCGTGCGCATGCAGTCCACGAAGTTCCGGACATGCCCCAGGTGATAGGCGCCCCGGCCCCGGATGTTGTGGCGGGGCTTGCCCCGAGACCGGAACTCCCGCGCCGGCTTGTCGATCTTGTCCGTCTCGGAGTGGACCTCCCAACCGTTGCGGTCCACCACCAGCACACCGTCGTTGCCGTGGAACTGGACGCCGTGCTCCCGGGCTTCCGGACCTCGTCCCACGCCCAGCGCGTGTTCCCAGACCATGCTGAAGTCGTCGAACTCCCAGATGACCTGCTGGGTGTCGGGCGTTTCCATGGCGTCCCGGGGATAGCCGAACTTGCCCCCCACCGAGACGGCCGACCGGGGCGCCTTCACGTCCATGGCCCAGTTGGCGATGTCGATCATGTGAGCTCCCCAGTCGGTCATGAGGCCGCCGGAGTAGTCCCAGTACCAGCGGAAGGAGAAGTGAAAGCGGTTCAGGTTGAACGGACGTTCGGGAGCCGGTCCCAGCCACATGTCGTAGTCCACGCCCGGGGGTGGTGATGCGTCCGGCTGCGCCGGCATTTCTCCCTTCCAGTCCAGATAGGCCCAGGCCCGGACCAGGCGGATCTTGCCCAGCTTCCCGCTCTTCACGTAGTCGACCGCGTCGGTGTAGTGGGGGGCGCTCCTCTGCTGCGTCCCCATCTGGACGACCCGGCCATGTTCGCGCGCCGCATCCACCATGACCCGGCCCTCGTGGATGGTCAGAGACAGCGGCTTCTCCACATAGACGTCCATGCCCGCTTCGCAGGCCATGACGGTGGGAATGGCGTGCCAGTGATCGGGAGTGGCCACCAGAACGGCGTCCAGGTCCTTTCGATCCAGAAGGCGCCGAAAATCCGAAGTCCGGAATTCGGCATTCTGGCCGGCCGGATCCAGAATCTCGGACTGGGTGCGGTCCATCTGAGCCCGGTCCACGTCACAGATGGCCGCGCATTGGATCCCGTCGATCTTGAGAAACTGCCTGAGATTGCCTCGTCCCCGGCCGCCGCAGCCGATCACTCCCAGGCGTATCCGGTCGTTGGCCCCGTCTGTCCGGGCATAGGACAGGGCGGACGCAGGGCGGCCGGCGGCCAGGGCCGCCCCGCCCGTCAGGGCCGCCGACCCGGTCAGGAATCCTCGCCGGTTCTGTTTCTTCATGGCATCTCTCCTTATTCTCCATTCGGCCCGGCACGAGCCTTCAAATAGTCCAGGACCGGAGTGTCCTGGAGGTAAAAACCCTCGATCACTCCGTCGCCCCGATGCACGCGCAGCGTGACATGGGCGTCCACTTTACCGGAGCGAAGAGCCTGTTTCCGCCCCGCCCCGGCTTTTGAAGCCACCTCTTCCGGCAGGTAGTAGCGGTCGAAAGGAAGCCGAATGGTGCCTGACTTCCCTTCTCTCCGGACCTGCACCCTCAGGTAGGCGCCGGCTTCGGGGCGTTCATTGCGAACCGCCGTGAAGCGGCCGAAACCCTCCTGATCCAACTCCAGGACGCCGTAGGCCCGGACGAGAGACGGCTTTGCGGCCGACTCGTCCAGGGTCACCTTCGAAGCGGGAATCTTGAATCGCACATGGCGCCCCAGAACCTCTTCCCGGGGGTCCAGGGGCTCCACCCGGAACTTGACCCGGACACCGTCGCGCAGAGTCCACTCGCGTTGGAGGATCATCCAGGCGGGAACGCCGAGCTGACAGAGGACCGCCGCGGCGAACACCAACGTCCTGAGCCGGATCATGCTCCCGCCCCCGGCGTCTGTTCCGGCTCGTCTTCCGAGCGCCGGAGGCCGCGAAAACGGCGGACCAGAAAGGCGTTTGCCGACAGGAAGGCGGCGCCCAGAAGAATGAAGCCGATCCCGCGGACCATGAGTCCCAAATCGGTGTCGAAGAATCTGGCCCCCATGAGCGCCGCCAGAATGAGCATTCCGAGATTGACGGTCCCGATCCTCGCCCGGCGGACGCCGCGAACCAGAACCGAGACTCCGGCGGCCAGCAAATAGAGATTCAACAGAAACACCGGGACCAGCGTGGACTCCAGCGCCAGCATCAGACCATGGGCAAGCAATGCAACCGCGCCGAAGGAACCCCAGAGCAGCCTCTGCGGACGGCCCTGAAACAGGCTGAACCAGCCCAGGATCACGGACAGCGACAGGCAGGTTCCGATGAGAACCATCCCCGGCGCGGCATCCGTCCAATTCCACTCCCCAGGGCCAATCCGTCCGAGATGTTGCCAAGCGTCGCCGTAGGAGAACCGGAAGGCCATCACGAAGATTCCCAGTCCGCCGACGCATTGCAGGGGCCCCTGCCAAACGCGGGGAGCCCGTCCGAACCAGATCCGGCCCACCAGATACAAGACGGAGAACAGCCCCGCGTAAGCGGCCAGATGCAGGTGTTCCCAAGACTCCGAGAGGGTGAAACCGAATCCGAAACCGAGGGAGACGGCGCCGATCCAGAGCAGGAGAACGGTTCCTGCGCTCTGCCGGTCCCCCCGCAGCAGTGACCCGAGATAGGGCGCAACCAGCGCCAGCATGACCCAGTAGAGGAGGGGGCCTTCCCCGGCGTCCGCCTCGACCCCTCCCAGCGCCGTTACCCCAACCAGATAGAGCGCCGCGGCCGATCCCGCTCCCGTCAGATAGACGAGCGGCACGGTCAGCAGCATCCAGGTCAGGAGGAAGCGGCCGGGGTCTCCGGGAATATGGTAGGTCTGTGCAATCAGGGCCATGGCGGACCCCACGGCCAGAAACCAGAAGCAGGCCGTCCCTTCGCGCCAGGACCGGGAGGGGACGGAACGGAAAACCACCCATCCGGCAGCCCCTTGAGCGCCCATCAGAATCGAAAAGGAGATTGCGGCGCGGAGCGGCCTGGAGAGCTCCTCCCAGTTGTAAGCCAGAACCAGGATGACCCCGAGACCGATCAGGGCGGAACCGAAAACCGCGGTGACGGTCAGGCCGAGCTGGCGAGCGGCGGGCCTTCCGGCGTCGTGGTAATGGGAGCGCAGCCGATCGGCTGCATCCGTGGTCAGAATCCCGCGCGACACCAGTTCGGGAAGCTCTCCCAGGAGCCAGTCGGGACCCTTCCTGCTCATATTACTTCCGGCGAAGGAGGAGGTTCGGGATCAACGGCGAGCCCGCGTCGCGCCGGAACCTGCTGGTGTCGAACGGGACACTTCTTTTTCCCCGGCTCCTCGACTTCCCTCCTCTATGGACCATGCTATGATACATGCTCTTTCGAGACGGAGGTCGGCCCGGATACTCGTACGCAATCGGCGCCGTCCCGTACTTCGAGCAACCGAACAGTAACGTTTCAGGGCTCGTTCCCTGTGTCTCGTCCGGGAGGAACTTCGCATGACTCAAGAGTGGAAAACGGACAACTGGTTTGCCAGCCCCTGGAATTTCTCGCAGGAAGCCCGTCAGGACCTCAACTTTCCCGACCAGATCCGCATTCACGACGTGACCCTCCGCGATGGCGAGCAGCAGACGGGAATCGTGTTCCGACGGGACGAAAAGGTGGCCATCGCCAAGAAGCTGGCGGCAGCCGGCGTCCATCGAATCGAGGCCGGCATGCCGGCCGTCTCCGACGAAGACGAGGCGGCCATCAAGGACATCGTCGCCCTGGGCCTGGATTCGGAGATCTTCTCTTTTGCCCGCTGCATGCCTGCGGACGTCAAGCAGGCCAAGGAGTGCGGTGTCCACGGGATCATCACCGAGATCCCCTCCAGCGATCACATCATCGCCAACGCCTACGGCAAGGACATGGACTGGGCCGTCAAGGCCTCCATCGACACCACCCTGGCCGCCAAGGAGGCAGGACTCTACACCGTCTTCTTCACCATCGACAGCACCCGTTCGGACCTGGACCGCTACATGGACCTGATCGAGCGGGTCTCCACCGAAGGGCACATGGACGCCCTGACCCTGGCCGACTCCTTCGGCGCCTGCTCTCCGGAGGGGATCGCCATGGTGCTCAAGAAGCTCAAGGCCCGTTTCCAGCAGCCCATCGAGATCCATTGCCACGAGGATTTCGGCCTCGGCGTCGCCAACACCATCGCCGCTCTCTCCAACGGAGCTTCGGTGGCCCACGTCACCGTGTCGGCCCTTGGGGAAAGGGCCGGAAACGTGCCCCTGGAGGACACGGTCATGGCCCTGAAGGTGCTCTACGGGGTGGATGTCGGCGTGAGAACGGAGGAATTCTACGAACTCTCCAAGCTGGTGCAGAAACTGTCCAACGTTGAACTGCCGCCCAACCGGCCCATCGTCGGCGATTCCCTGTACAAGATCGAATCGGGCATCGTGGCCATGTTCCACCGGCGCTGCAAGAACGTGGAGCCCTTGGAGTACATTCCTTTTCTTCCCCGGGTGGTCGGCCGTCCCGGCGTCGAGATCGCCCTGGGCAAGGGCGCCGGCCTGGCCAACGTGGAAGAGGTCCTGGAAGCCCGGGGCTTGAGCGCCGACGCCGAACAGACCAAGGAGATCGTGGATCGCGTCAAGCAGTTCTCGATCCGGAACAAGGCGCTGCTGACGGACGAGGAGTTCGATTCCATCGCCGGCGAGGTCCTGGGATCCTGAAGCAACGCCGGAATTCCACCCGGGTCCGGAGTCAAACGGAGGAGCAGTGAAAGATGTTTCGCAACCTGGATGATCTGGTCGAGGCCGCCATCGCACTGGGTCCGGCCCGGATCGCCGTGGCCGCGGGCCACGACCCGGACGTCATCGAGTCGCTCCAGTTGGCTCGGGAGATGGGCTTGGCCGAGGCAGTGCTGGTGGGGGATCGGAAAAAGATCGAGCCCGCGGCGTCGGCCGCCGGACTCCACCTCGGCTCCGGACAATTGATCCACCAACCGGATGAGAGCGCGGCGGCCCTCCAGGCCATTGGGCTGGTTCGGGAGGGTGCCGCGGATCTCCTGATGAAGGGGAAGATCAACACCTCCGTGCTGATTCGCGCGGTCCTGAACCGGGAGAAGGGCCTCCGGACCGGCCGCCAGTTGAGCCAGGTCATCGTCTTTCAGGTGCCCGGGATCGACCGTCTCATGATCATGACCGACGCCGCCATCAACCTGGCCCCCGAACTGGCCCAAAAAGCGGAGATCTGCCGCAACGCCATTCACGTGGCCCACGCCCTGGGCATCGAGGAACCCAACGTTGCGCTCCTCTGCGCTCTGGAGTTCGTCAACCCCGCCATGCCGGCCACGGTGGACGCGGCGGCTCTGACCATGATGAACCGGAGAGGCCAGTTGAAGGGTGCCTACCTGGAGGGTCCCATCGCCCTGGACGTCCCCATGAGCCGGTTTGCGGCCGACCGCAAGGGGATCGAGACTCCTCTGGTCGAGAACACGGACATCTTCATCGCTCCCGACATCGAAGCCGCGAACATTCTCTACCGGGCCATTCTCTACATGGCCGGCGGGGAATCGGGTGGTATCGTAGTCGGGGCCAAGGTCCCCTTGATACTCCTTTCCCGGGCCGAAACTCCGGAAACCAAGATACGTTCCATCGCCATCGGTCGGCTGGTCGCCCAATACGCCGCCGGCTGACCGGGATCGGACTCCCGCCATGCAGGTTCTGGTCGTCAACGTCGGGTCCACATCCCTCAAGTTCCGCCTCTTCCGAATGGAGGATGAAGAGATCCTGGCCGCCGGGAGGATGGAGCGGGTGGGCAGCCGGTCCTCTCCCTTCAACTATCGGCGCGGCCGGGAACCGGAGCTGAAGGGGAAACTGAAGTGTCCCGATCAGCGAGCGGCCGTCGACCACGCTCTCAAGCTGTTGACCGACCCCGCAACCGGGGTCCTGGACAGCCTGGAAGAACTGGACGCCGTGGGATTCAAACCGGTCCATGCCAAGGGGATCGCCGATTCGGTCTTCATCACGGATCCGATCATCGCCGCCATGGAGGAATACACGCCTCTGGCGCCGGCTCACAATCCGCCCTACATCCAGGCGTTTCGGATATTCCAGGAAATACTGCCTGAGAAACCGCTTGTGGGTGTCTTCGAGCCCGCGTTCCACAAGACCATCCCCGAGCCCGCCCGAACCTACGGCATCCCTTACGAATGGTCCCGGACGCACGCCATTCGCCGCTATGGCTTCCACGGAGCGTCCCACCGCTATGTCTCCCTGCGGGCGCCGGAACTACTGGGAAATCCGGATCGCGAGCTGCGCATCGTCTCCTGTCACCTCGGGGGCAGCTCCAGCGTCTGCGCCCTCAAAGGGGGCGTCTCGGTGGAGACCAGCATGGGCTTCTCTCCCCAGTCCGGTCTGCCCAACGCCACCAGAAACGGCGATCTGGACCCGTTCGTGCTTCTCTATCTCCTGGACAAGGAGAACCTCACCCCGGCCCAACTGCGGGACCGGCTGGTGAAGGACGGCGGCCTCAAGGGAATCTCCGGGGTGAGCGGCGATGTCCGGGACCTGGAGGAAGCGGCAGGACAGGGACACTCGAGAGCCGCGCTGGCCCTGGATGTGATGGTGCACGAGACCCGCAAGTACATCGGCGCCTACGCGGCGGTGCTGGGGGGACTCGACGCCCTCGTGTTCACCGGCGGCATCGGAGAAAACGGCATCGCCATCCGCCGCAAGATCTGTCGCGGGTTGGAGTTCCTTGGAATCCGCCTGGACCCTGGCGCCAACGACTCCCGGGGCCGCGAGGGATGCATCTCCGCACCCGGATCCCCGGCCCAGGTTCTGGTGATCCTGGCCAACGAGGAACTGGTCATCGCCCGCGAGACCGAGAAGCTGGTCCGCGACGAAAGATGACTTTCTTGTCGCCGAGGAGCGGCGACTTTCCTGTCGCCAATAGGGGGGGGGTAGGGGGGACGGCAGTCCCCCCTATACGCTTTCCCCATCCAAATAGGTAAGCAAACCCGGGGCGGTAGGAAAACCGCCTCCTACCTACGGCGAAACCAGGATCTTCTGACCCGGAAAGATCCGCTGCCTCGGACTCAGATTGTTCCAGCGGAGCAGGTCCTTGAGTTTCACGCCATAAGCGCGGGCGATGGCGTAGAGCGTGTCGCCACGGCTGACGACGTGCGGCCCCGACGAATTGGAACGGCGGACCGCCGAACCCCCTCTCCGAGCCGCGCCGGTCTTGGCGGAAGGGAACAGTGGAATGGCCAGCTCCTGTCCGATCCGGAGCCGATGGATGTTGCGGAGCCGATTGGCCTGAGCGATGGCCTGAATCGACGTGGAGTAACGGCGGGCGATCAGCGACAGCGTCTCTCCCTTGCGGACCTGGTGGTGGCCAAGCCGGATCCTTTTCTCGGGTGGAAGCTGGGCCACCTTTTCCTGAACCATCGCTCCCATGCCGACCGGCACCTTCATCCGATAGCCAGGGAGCTTGTGGGGGGTCACTCGCCTCCTCAGCTCCGGATTGAGGTCGTCCAGCAGTTGAGCCGGGACCTCTATGAGTTCGGCCAGCGTATCCAGATCCACCTGGTGCTCCATGGGAACCATTTCGAATCTCAGCTCCGGGTCACGTTCGACGTGGAAGCCGTACCGGGCCGGATTCTTGAAAATGATGGTGGCCGCCAGGTAGGAGGGCACGTAATTCCTGGTCTCCCGGGGCAGAAGGCGGCGTCGGGCCATCTCCCAGTAGTCGATGCGCCCGTGGCGCCGCAGATTGCGCTCGATTCTCCGGGGACCGCAGTTGTATCCGGCCATGGCCAGATACCAGTCCCCGAACTCGCCGTAGAGGTGTTTCAGATACCGGGCGGCGGCAACGGTGGATTTCAGGATGTCGGAACGTTCGTCGATCCACCAGTCCTGCCTGAGGCCGTACAGGCGTCCGGTTCCCCGAATGAACTGCCAGATGCCTTTCGCCCGCGCCCTTGAGAGCGCTTGGGGCCGGAAGAGGCTCTCGATGTGGGCCAGGTAGACCAGATCCAGGGGGACCCCCTCTTGGCGGAACACCGCCTTGAACATTTCCAGGTAACGGCCCGATCGCTGCAGCCCCCGCTCCATGAAAACCCGGCCGCGCGTCCGGTAGTAGGTCAGGAATCGGAGCACGCGTTCATTGAGCACCACGGGGACGTCGAATTGCGACGTGAGCAGGTCCTCGCTGGCCAGATGCTTCAACTTCGGGTCCACCCGAATGGTGAAGACGTTGCGGTTGGCCAGCCATTCGAGGGAACTGTCCTCATCCGGGACGCTGTCCAGGTCATCCAGCCGCAGATCCTCGATCCTGCCCAACAGTGAGAAATACGCCTGTTCCAATTGACCGTTCAGAAGGGGCAACGCGGCGGGCTCGCGCAGTTGATCCAGCGCTCTCTCGAAGTAGCCGCCGCCGTCCCGCTGGCCCTGGTTGAACAGCGACTCTCCCTCCCGGTAGAGCTCCCTGGAAGACTGGATCCGCTCCCTCACGCGATTCTCGGCCAGCTTCCGTTGGATCTCCGGATCCGGCTCCGGCGCCTCGTCTGCGGTATGGGCGGCCGGGCGATCTGCGGCTACCGGTGAACTGCCGGTGGGATCGGGAAGGGTGACTCGACGCTGGGAACTACAGCCGGAAAGCAGGGCCACGGCGGCCAGGGCAGCAACGTTCCGGATCAAGTATCGTCGAAATGCGCGCCCCTGCCGGAGGGAGGGCTCAAAACTCCGCGCAGAAAACCATTCCCGGTCTGTTCCAGCTTCCGGCCGAGCCATTTCGATCTCTAGGTATCGCTCTGCTTGAGGGCGACGACGTTGTCGAAGAGAGATTTCGCCCGGGGAAGGAGCTCGATGGCCCTTCGCAGCATCTTGTCGATGCTCAATCGGACCCTCTGGCCTTCTTCCTCACTCAGAACCCGAGTCATGAGCTGCTGTTCCAGAAGGGTCTTGATCAGTTGCCGGTTGTCGTCGAAATCGGCGTGATTGTAGACGATCTTCTCGTCGTCGAGATATTGCCGGAAACGGTTGAGAATCTTGTCGGTCACCCGGTGCTGCTGCCGAAGCCGGTCTTTCTCCGCTTCCGCAAGATCGTTCCAGCGTTCCAACTGCCTGGGGAAACGATATTTGGGATCGAGATCCCCCTGGGACAGCTTTTCCACGAACTGACGGAAAATGCCCTTGAGGCCCAGTTGACGCACGATCTTGGGATGCGCCGGCCGGGAAACCTCCTCATCCGGAGTGATGCCGCCTCCACCGTAGACGGGCCTCCCGCTGTCGGTCTTGTGCTCGGTCCGTTCCGACGAAGAACTATCGCGCCGGCCCGAAAAGTACTCGTAAAAGCTGTCCGAATAGCTGCGCTGGATGAGCCGGTCGCTCGGGGTGTAGTACTTGCCGGTGGTCAGGGCCAGGCCCCGGTTCTGCTCCAATGGATAGATGGTCTGGACCAGGGCCTTGCCGAAGCTGGTCTCGCCCACGATCAGGGCGCGGTCGTGGTCCTGGAGCGCGCCGGCCACGATTTCGCTGGCGCTGGCGCTGTTGCGGTCGATGAGGACGACCATGGGATAGACATGATCGCGACCCTTGGGCGCCACGTACTCGTGGCCTCTTCCCTTTCGCATTCGAGTCCGGACCACCAGTTGTCCCTTGGAGAGAAACCGGTCGGCAACCTGGATCGCCTGGTTGAGGGCGCCGCCGGGATTGTCGCGCAGATCCAGGATCAAGGCCTGGAGCCTGGATTCGTCCAGCCGCTTCAGCGCTTCGTTCAGTTCCTCACCCGTGGTCTCGGAGAACTTCTTGATCTTCACATAGCCGATCTCGTTCGGGAGGTAGAACGCAAACTCGATCGTGTACATGGGGATCTCGTCCCGTTCCACGGTCATTTCGATCGGTTCCGGGACTCCGGGACGCTCGATGGTGATCTGGACCGTGGTCCCCTTGGGCCCCTTCAGGTTGGGGATGACCTCTTCCAGAAGGTCCCAGTCCTCGATCGATTCGCCTCGGATCTTGGAGATCACGTCGCCGACCTGGATGCCCGCCCTGTAGGCCGGCGTGCCGACGGAGGGAGGTTTTTCCACCACCACGCGTCCGCTCCCCGGGGATTCCGCCTTGATGCTGATCCCCAGCCCGTAGTATTTGCCCTTCTGTTCTTCCTGGAGCTTGCTGTAGTCGGCCCGGGAGAAAAACGAACTGTGGGGATCGAGGGATCGCAGAAGACCGCGAATGGAACTCTCGATCAGGCGGTCCCCATCCACCTCGCGGGCGTAGTCCGAGTGGATACGATCCAATGTGGCCGTGAAGGCCTTCAGCAGCCTGTGGGTATCTTCTTCGAGCGGTGCGCCGGCGCTGACCTTCTCTCCCAGCCAGCCACCGAGGAGGGTGACGACCAGGATCGCCAGGACCAGAAAAATACCCAGCCCCTTGTTCGACCGGTCTCCAGAGTAGTCCAAGTTTGCGAGCCCTTTCCGTCCAGATCTTCCCAAGACCGCCGAATGGCGCTGGTTGCCGGGCAGTATAACATTTAGTGTCCGTGGCAAAAGTCGCCGCGGCCGCCGACCCGGTCCGCATCCCGGGACGGCTTCATGACGGCGGTCCCGGCGCCTGCGCGGGTCCTTGCCGGTTGACTTGATTTGACGCGGTGACTTACTATTTTCCTTCAGCGAGACGAGGCAACTATGTGGAATCTGGGCTTTCAGGAAGTGGTGATCATCTTCATCATCGCTCTTGTGATCTTTGGCCCTCGGAAGCTTCCCGATCTGGGGAAGTCTCTGGGCAAGAGCCTGGCCGAATTCAAGCGGGCTTCCAACGAGTTGAAGCGAACCTGGGAAGACGAGGTTCGAGCCGAGAGCGAAGAGTTGAAGAAGATCCAGCGAGATATCGAATCGTCATGATCGACTCCCGGTGGCTCCCGCTCAGCCAATCGACCGTCTTTCATGAATGACTCCCCGGGTTCCGCTCCTCCCCAAGACCCAAGCGCGTCCGAGACTCAAGCGGCCGAAGACGCCGGGCAGGAGATCGTTCCCGCTTCCGGTTCCTCCCCGCCTCCATCCGATCCTCCCGCGCCGGTAGCCTCAGCAGAGGCCGAAGACGACCCGGATTCTCCCGACGAGGAGGAGCTGGGCGCCAAGATGACCTTTCTGGAGCACCTGGACGAGCTTCGAAAGCGCATCCTCTGGAGCGCGATCTCCGTCGCGGTCGCTTTCATCGGCTGCTGGGTTTTCCGCGAGCCCATCTTCGAATTCCTGTCCGTACCCATCAAGAACGCCGGCATCGAGAAGTTGACCTATATCAAGCCGACGGAACCGTTCACGATCTACCTGAAGGTTTGCTTCGTCGCGGCCGTTTTCCTGGCCGCTCCGGCCATCCTCTCGCAGGTCTGGCTCTTCATCGCTCCGGGCCTGTACCAGCGGGAGAAGCGCTACATCATCCCCTTCCTGGTCTCGTCGACGGCGCTGGTCCTGCTGGGCGGCACTTTCGCCTACTACATCATCCTCCCCACGGCGCTGGATTTTCTGATCAACCAGTTCGGCGCAGCCTTCCAACCCATGGTCACCGCCATCGAGTACTTCAATTTCGAGGTGATCATCATTCTGGGCATGGGCGCCATCTTTCAGCTTCCGGTGATCGTGGCCTTCCTCTCCATGTTCGGACTCATCACTCCCGGCTTTCTCTGGAGGAACTTCCGCTACGCCTTCCTCCTCATGGTCATGGTCGCGGCCGTGGTGTCTCCCACCACGGACGCCATCAACCTGTTCCTCTGGAGCGGGCCCATGGTCCTGCTCTACCTGGTGAGCATCGTCATCTCGTGGGTGTTCAAACGGAGAGCGGAGAAGCGGGCGGGGCTCTGAGTTCGAGAGCGGCCGGGACGGGCGGCGGACGCCGCCGGCAGGCGTGATGAACGCGGGGTTACAAAGACTTAAAATTCGATCGCCGTCAGTCCCAGTTCTTCCACGTCGAAATCCTTCTGGTAACTGGGATCGACGTAGATGAAGCTCTCCTCCCGAAGGCTATCCACGTACTTCTTGAGCTGAGGCGCGGCCTTCTTCGTGAAGAGCTGTTGTTCAATGTGGCTCCGTACCGTTTCCAGCTCCAACTGCCGGGCAGGTTTCCGCTTCAACAGCCTGAGGATCTGGAAACCGTAGTCGGCCTCGATCAGGCCACTGTGTTCCCCCTCCTTCAACTTGGATACGGCGGCTTCCTGAACCGCCTGCATGGACCCCCGCTTGAAGGCCCCGATGGACCCTCCCCGATTGGCGGTGGGGCCCTCCGAGTGCTCCTTGGCCAAATCCTCGAACGAGCCGCCCGCCTTCAGCCGGTCCAGGACCCCCTGAGCCTTGGAACGGACCTGCTCCTTCTCCTTGCCCTCGGTGAGAAACAGGACCTCGGCCAACTCCACCTCCTCGGGCTCGGTGTACTGCTCGCGGTTCTGGTCGTAGTACTCGTGGATCTCCGGCGTCAGCAGCGTGACCCGGGAATAGACCATGATCCCCAACAGGCGTTCCTGGATGGCTCTCTGCCTCAGCTTCTCCCGCATTTGAGCGAGGCTCATGCCTTGCCGGCGCATGGCCTGATCCATGGCTTCCAGGCTGGGAATGCCACTCTGCTTGCGCATATTTTCGAGCTGGGCCGAGACGTGATCGTCCACATTGGGGGCCACGCCCAGTTCCTCGGCCTTCTGCAGGAGCAGCCGGGTGTCGATCATTTCACGCAGCACCGTCCGCCTTTGCGTCTGCCAGAACCGCATGGCCTTTTCCCGATCCTGTATCCGGCTCCGGACTTCGGACTGGATGACGTACAGCTCGTGGTCCAGGTCCCTGCGGGTGATGATCTGGTCGTTGACGCGGGCCACGATCTCGTCCAGGAGAACCGGCTCGGGAGGCGGCGCCTGTTGCTTCCGCTGCGGCGGCCGGGGCGGATCTCCCGACACTCCCTGGTCTTGTCCGTGGAGGGGACCGAACAGCAGGACCCCAGCGACCGTAATCACTCTAATTCGTTGCGGAAACATGATCATCGCTCTCCCGGAAGTCGAGCTCCCTGTCGTAGATCCGGAGCGAGGCCCCGGCCAGCAGACCCTCGATGTAGGAATCCACTGCGGCGCTCTCCTGCTGTGCAATCAAAGTTGAGAAGATCCCCTCTTGGACAAGGTAGAGGCGCTTGTGGTGCCGCCGTATCCATTCCTCCACCATGAAGAGGTGGTACCCATGCCGGGATCGAAACACGTCACTGATCTCACCCGGCTCGAGTGACAAGATGACTTTTTCGAACTCGCTCGGCAATTGACCCCGCTCGAAGGTCCCCAGGACTCCGCCGGTTTCTGCGGTCAGGCCCTCGGAGTGCAATCGGGCCACCTCCTGGAACTGCCGGACGTCTCCCGGCTCCAGCATTCCTCGAATCTCCCGGGCTCGGGCCCGGTCGGCGACCAGGATCTCCAGGACCCGTCCCGAGTCACCCACCCGAAACTGTTCGTGTTGGCTCCCGTAGAAGTCGCGAACGTCGGACGGAGTCACTTCCACCTGGTCCTGCACCTTCAGCTTCAGCAACTTGTGAAATGTGAGGAATCGGCGCAAGCGTTCGGAGAATTCAGCGTCTCCCGCTTCGATCTGGAGATTCCCCATCTGCTCCTCCAGTTCCTCGTCGGCAACGCTGATGCCGTCAGCCTGAGCCTGGCGCAGAAGTATTTTTTCCACCACAAAGTCGCGAAACCGGCTTTTCCGAGGCGGGACCTGTCCCGAGTCCGGCTCCGTCGCCAAGTAGGCTTCGAATTCTCGAAGCGTGATCTGCTCCGCGTCCAATTCCGCCACCAGAGTCTCCCGTTCGGGCGATCGGGCGTCTCCGGCCGGAAGCCCGCAGGCGGCCCAGCCCAGATGCAGCAGCAGCGCCGTCCCGATCCAACCCCTGCCCAGCGTCCCACCGGCGTGAATCGCTTTCAGACTCGCGAGCATCGCTGCCCATTCTATCAGCCCACACACGATATCGCCGGGCCGGGCCGCCTGACCGCGCAGAATCCGCCGGCTCAGAGCCCGGCAGGATCACGCCCCTTTCGTCACTCCGGACTCTTGATTCCCCGGCTCCCGATCCTCTCGCCGATGCGCTCGAGCACGTCGCCGACGCAAGTGAAGAGGGTCGCGGGATCGGAAGACGGCACTCGAACATTGAGAACCCCGCCTTGCGCCAGGGTGAGATCGGTTCTCCCTTGGACCAGAGCGACGACGTCGTGAGGAGACACCGGCGTGTCATCCCTGAACCTGAGGGAAATCCGCCCCCCGCTGAGTTCGATGGAACTGATTCTCAAACGACTCGCCCCCAGCCGCAATGCTCCGTACTCGAAAAGATTGGAGACGGAACGCGGGTACTTTCCGAACCGGTCCTCGACCTCCTCCTTCAGGTTTTCCAGAGATCTCCGGCTCGAGAGAATACTCAGCCGCTTGTAGAGCCAGAGGCGCTGACTCGGATCGGCGATGTAATGTTGCGGAATGTGGATGTCCAGGCCGAGGTCGATGCTGATTTGGATCTCCTCCGCCGTCTCCTCTCCCTTCAACTCCCGGATCGCCTCCTGCAGCAGCTTCAGGTAGAGCTCGAAGCCGACGGCATTGATGTGCCCATGTTGTTCCTGTCCCAGTAGATTGCCCGATCCGCGGATCTCCAGATCCATGGCGGCGATGCGAAATCCGGAACCCAGATCGCTGAATTCCCGAATTGCCGCAAGGCGTTTGGCGGCGTCGGTGCTCAGAGTCTCCTCCGAGGGAATCAGCAGATAGGCGTAGGCCCTGCGATTGGACCGGCCCACCCGGCCCCTGAGCTGGTAGAGCTGGGCGAGTCCGAACCGGTGGGCCCGGTTCACCAGGAGAGTATTGGCCCGCGGGATGTCCAGACCGTTTTCGATAATGGTGGTGGCGACCAGCACGTCGTAGCGATAGTCGAGGAAATCCAGCATGACCTTCTCCAACTGGGTCTCCCTCATCTGGCCGTGTCCAACCGCGACGCGAGCTTCGGGCACCGTGTCCTGGATCATGCGCGCGATGCTGTAAATGGTCTCCACCGAGTTGTGGACCAGGAAAACCTGTCCCTGGCGCTTCAGCTCCAGGTCGATGGCGGTGCGAATCAACGACCGGCTGAACCTGACCACGGCGGTCTGAATGGCCAGGCGGTCCTTGGGGGGCGTCTCGATGATGGAGAGGTCGCGGACGCCCGTCAGCGACATGCTCAGGGTGCGGGGAATCGGCGTTGCCGACAGATTGAGCACGTCCACCCGGGTCTTCAGGCGCTTGAGCCGTTCCTTCTGGGCGACTCCGAACCGTTGTTCCTCGTCCACCACGATGAGCCCCAGGTCCCGGAACCGGACGTCCCGCGAGAGGAGCCGGTGGGTTCCGATGAGAACGTCGGTCTTTCCCGATTCCGTGTTCCGGAGGATCCCCCGTTGCTGGCTGCGGTTGCGAAGGCGGCTGATCATCTCGATGGAGACGGGGAACCCCTGGAAGCGCTCGCGAAAGGTGTTGTAGTGCTGCAGCGCCAGGACCGTCGTGGGGGTCAGAACGGCCACCTGCTTGCTGTCGTTGACCGCCCGGAAGGCGGCTCTCATGGCCACTTCGGTCTTGCCGTATCCCACGTCTCCGCAGACCAGGCGGTCCATGGGACGCGGCGCCATCATGTCCTTCTTGACGGCCTCGATGGCGTCGGCCTGGTCGGGGGTTTCCTCATACGGGAAAGCCGCCTCGAACTCCCTGACCAGGGCGTCGTCCTCCGGAAAGACATGCCCCCGGGCCACCTCCCGCTGCGCGTACAACTTGAGCAGATCCTGGGCCATGCTCCGCATGGACTTCTTGATCCGCTTCTTGGTCTTGTCCCAGGAGGCGCCCCCCAGTCGATCCAACCGCGGCCGGGAATCTCCGGAACTGCTGTATTTCTGAATTTGGTCCAACCGATCCGCCGGGACGTAAAGCTTGTCGTCCCCCCGGAAGCTGACCACCAGGAACTCCCGGCTGTCGCCGCCGACACCCAGCGACCGGAGTCCCTGGAAGAGTCCGATTCCATGATCGACGTGAACCACGTAGTCGCCCGACTTCAGATCCCGGAAATCGGACAGAAAGGCGGCGGCGGGGTCCGGTTTGGTCCGGGGCGGCGCCGGGGGCCGGAGGCTCTCGGCGAAGAGGTTCTCCTCGCCCAACAGGTGCAGACCCAGGCCGGGCGAGTGGAACCCTTGCGAAAGCCGTCCCTGGATGACGGCGGTCCCGTGATCCAGGGCGCTGTCGAACCCGGAAGCACGATGCAGGTGGATATCGTATTCGCGAAAGATATCCACCAATCGGTCGACCATTCCCGGCGTCTTCATCACGAAGACGACCCGTTCCCGCCTGGTCCATTCCTCGAGGTCGGAAAACAACGCGCGAAGCTGACCCGAATACTGCCGTTCGCTTCGGAAATCGAAACGTTCCACCGCTTCCCGGCCTTGAAAAAGCCGGCTCAGAAAAAAGGACGGGCATTTCTTCGTCCAGCTCTCCACCACCTCCGCGGACCAGTACAGCCGGTCCGGCGGCAGAGCGAGGTCTCCGTCTTCCGTCCGTTCCCGATAGCTCTCCTCCCACCGTTCCCGAATCTTCGTGTGCTCATCCCGGAGTTCATCCCAGTCGGAGAGGACCAGCGTCGGGGAGGATCGGCCCTCCGCCCGGACGAAATCCAGCAGATGATGCCGGGTCGGCACCACGAGGGGAAACAGCGCTTCGAAGCCGTTGAAGAGCTCGCCGTTGGCGGTGAACTGGAGCCGTTCCTCCAGGGCCTGCGCGAATCGAACTTCCGACCAGTGATCCGGAGCTTCACGGTGCCATCGGGAGATGTCGCGGGCCGTGACGGACAGCTCCCTCATGGGGACCACGCGGCAACCGGGCACCAGCGCCACCGACCGCTGTGAATTCGGATCGAATTCGCGAATCGATTCGATCTCGTCTCCAAAAAATTCGATGCGCACGGGAGCCGAACCCGACGGCGGAAAGACGTCGACGATGCCGCCACGCACCGAGTATTCCCCCACTGTGCCGACCGGTTCTTCCCGGACGTAGCCCACCTGGTCCAGGGTTCGCGTCAGGTGATCCGGAGGGAAGAACCTCCCCGTTTCCAGGTCGAGACACTGGCTCATGAAGGTCTGGGGCGAAGGAAGCCGGGGGGTCAAGGCGGTCAGCGTCGTCAGGATCAATCCCTGGTTCCAGCGGAGTATCTTCCAGAGAGCGGCGGCTCGAGCCGCAGCGATCTCGGGGTGGGGAGACAGCCCGCGATAGGGGTCCGCTTCGGACCCGGGAAGAACCAGGACCCGATTCCGGCACTCTGCGGGCAGGAAAAGCCGAAGATTTGCCGCCATCGTCTCCAGATCCCGATTGCTCCGGCCCAACCAGAGATAGGAGCCGGGATCTCTTCGATAGAGGGACGCCAGCACCAGGGCCGAATCGGCTCCGCGGAGACCGTCGAGACGCCGGTTGCAGAGCGCTTTCCCGGCCAGGGTCTCGAACAGTTGTGAAGCCGCGGGAGGCCGTGGGCCCGACGCCGCCGGAGATGGTTGCAGGGACGAATCCGGACTCAAGATCGCTCCCGCCGTCTGGTGCCGGGCGTTCCCGCCAGCCGTTTCAGGGAGCTCCGGATCTGAGCGGCGATTCCTTCCACGCATTCTTCCAGATGCTCCCGATCCTCTCCTTCAACCATAATCCTGACCACCGGTTCGGTCCCGGAGCAGCGCACCAGGACCCGGCCCCTGCCCTGCAAGGACTCCTGAACGGATTCGATGCGGCCGCGGACCTTCCGGTCGTCCAGGAGATCCTGCCCCCGCCCTCCCACGATGACGCTTCGGAGGACCTGCGGGCAGAGTCGCAGCCCGGCGCTCAACCGGGCCAGCGAACGGCGTTCCTGAAGCAACACCTGAGCCATCTTCAGGGTGGTCAGGATACCGTCTCCCGCCAGGGAGTGCTCTCCGAGAATGATGTGACCCGAAGGCTCGCCACCCAGAGCGTCTCCTCCCTCCACCATGGACTCCAGGACGTTTCTGTCTCCGACTTGCGTCCGGACCAGGCTCACACCCAGGCCCGCCAGGGCGGCCTCAAGCCCCAGGTTGGACATGACGGTGGCGACCACCCGGCGGGTGGGCAGGCGGTTTCGTTCCGACAGGTGCCGGGCCAGAACATAGATAATGTGATCCCCGGTCAGGATCCGTCCGCGGTGATCGGCCAGGATGGCGCGGTCGGCGTCTCCGTCGAAGGCGGCGCCGAAGTCGGCCCCCGTTTCGACTACGGCTCGAGCCATCCGCCGGGGATGGACCGCCCCGCAGTCCCGATTGATGTTCCGGCCGTCGGGCGGCGCATCGATGAGGGTAACGCGAGCCCCAAGGCTGCTGAAGAGCCGGGCCGCCACCTGGGATGCGGCTCCGGAAGCGCAATCCAGAATCAGCTTCAGGGGCTTCAGATTCCCCACTTCCAGGGTCGACCGCAGAAACCTGGAGTACATCCCGAGACAGCCGGGTTCGGTCCGGATCAACGCCGGCGGACTCGAACGGGGAGGAGGCGGCGCGGGGGACTTTGAACCGTCAGCCGCAATGAGCGTCTCAAGCGCCAGCTCGCGACGCCGCGACAGCTTCCGCCCCCGCGCCGTGAAGAATTTCAGGCCGTTGTCGCTGTAGACGTTATGAGAGGCCGAGACGACGACGCCGGCGTCGAATTCCGAATCCCGGCAGAGGATGGAGACGGCGGGGGTCGGCAACACTCCGGCGAGGGTCACGCGGGCGCCGGCGGCCGCGAGACCGCGGCTCAAGGCCTCTTCCATCCAGGGGCCGCTCTCTCGAGTGTCCCTCCCCACCACCACCGACCTGCACCCCTGGAGGGCGAGGCACCGGCCGATTCGAAAGATGGTCGCGGGGTCCAGCGGAGGTTCGCCCGCCACCCCTCGAATTCCGTCGGTCCCGAAGAGAGTGGACATTCGGGCAGCTATCGCCTGACCCGGATCCGGACTTGCTCGGGACGGGTCGATTCCACCCGGTAGACGTCCTCCAGATCTTCGCGTTCGGAGACAGCCACGATCTCGGGAAGAATCTCATGGGGCTGGCGCTTGGGCTCAAGATTGTCCGCCGCCACACGGGCTCGAAAGTCCTTGCTGGAGATCTCTCCCTCGAAGGAGATGGGGACCGACACCACCAGATTCAACGAGCGGGTCATGAGACTGGTCCCGTCCCTCGGAGATTCCAGCTCCACGGCGACTCGCGACAGCGTCAGCTCGCGCCTTTTTTCCTCGATCAGGATCTGCAAAACGACGGGGGAACTGCCGTCGATCGTGACCCGGGGATCTTGAGAATCCAGGTCGACGTCCGCATCGAAACCGGAGGAGCGGCCGGAAATGTCGACGGTTTCGGTCGGGACGGCGGAAACCTTGGCCAGCACCGCCTCCAGGCCCGACACTCTCACCTCCGGGGGCGAACTCCGGACTTCGACCAGTGCATACCCTTCCTCCGGCTCACCCTCCAACCGAGGCCGAACCTCCACCATCTTGTGATGGATCTGCTCCAGCTCCAACTGCAGCGGATTGGGGGCGATGCTCAAGACGTCCACGCCAAGCGGGCGGTTGCTGATGTTGTGTTCGGTCAGGGAAATCTGGACCTTGCCGGCCACCATGCTCTGGAGATCGATTTCGGCCGACATTCGGCCCGCCACTTCCTCGATGGCAATCGTCCGCCCGGAGCGAATCGTCACCTCCACCTCATGTTCGTAGTCGGTGGAGATCTCAAGGTCGGGCGCCAGGTTGACGAATTGGACCGGAACCGTCACCACTCGAATGACTTCGTCCTTGACCCCCAACAGATTCCAGAGCAGGAAGGAGAGGCCAAGAGAGATCAGCTTCAGGCCGAAATTGTTCAGGATCCACTGGCGCAGACGGATCATGCCGGCTTGGGGCTCCTCTGGACCGCTTGGGTGGATGGACTCCGGCGAGTTCCCATCAACTCCCGGAGCAGCGCCAGCAGCTTCGGGGCCTCCAGATCCTGGATCAGGTTGCCCTGGAACGCCACCGACACGCTGCCCGTCTCCTCGGAAACAATGATGGAAATGGCGTCGGTTTCTTCCGAGATCCCGAGGCCGGCGCGGTGGCGGCTTCCCCAACGGCGACCCAGATCCGGACTCGTGGTCAGGGGAAGATAGCAACCCGCCGCGGCGATGCGGTCGGCCTGAACGATTACGGCCCCGTCGTGGAGTGGACAGCCGGGGCTGAAAATACTCAGCAATAAATCATTTCCGACCAGGGCGTCCAGCTTGATTCCCGTCTCGATGTAGTTGCGGAGCCCGATTTCCCGCTCCAGGACGATCAAGGCCCCGGTCTTGTCCCGGGACAGGTGGCCGGTCGTCGCCACCAATCCATTCAAGTTGGCCCGTTGGGCAGAGGTGAACAACGGCAGGAAGAATCTGCCTCTGCCCAGAGCGGCCAGTCCCCGGCGGATCTCCCGCTGATAGATGATGATGGCGGCCAGGATGAAGTTGACGAAGAAATTGGAGAACAGGGTCTCCACCATCTGCAGTTCCAGCGTCCGGGCCAGGTAGTAGACCAACAGAAGTCCCATGACCCCCAGCGTGATCTGCAAGCCGCGGGTGCCCTTGAACAGAAGCAGGATGTGGTAGATGAGGACGGTCACCACCAGGATGTCGAGCAGATCCCGGACACCCAGATCGAAAAGACCGGAGAACGCGTCCACCTCAGCAGACTCTCCTTTCGCCCAGAATCGAATCGGCTATTCGGAGCGCGTGGACCATTTCATCGAGATCGTGAACCCTCACGATGTGGGCTCCCCCGACCACCGCCATCACGACCGAAGCCGCCGTGGCAATCAGCCTCTCTTGCACCGGGATGTCGAGGATTTTGCCGAGAAAGCTCTTTCGGGACGTGCCCACCAGAATTGGCAACCGGAGCCGGCGCAACCGTGGCAACCGATTCAGGACCTTGAGGTTGTCTTCTACTGTCTTGCCAAACCCGATTCCGGGATCGACAACGATTCTATCACGAGCGATTCCGTAGCTGCCGGCAAGGTCCACCGCCTGGGCCAGATTTTGCTCGATCTCCTTCAGAATGTCCCGGCTGGGAGGCAGGGTCTGCATGGAGCGTGGCGTACCCCGCATGTGCATGAGCACTATGGCGGCGCCGGCCTTGCCCGCAACCTCCGCCACACCCGGGTCCAACTGCAGCGCGCCGACGTTGTTGACGATATGGGCGCCTGCGTCCAGGGCCGCCCGCGCCACCTGCGACTTGTAGGTGTCGACGGAAACGAGACAGGATGTGCGGCCCCGGATTCCCGCCAGCACCGGCAGAATGCGGTCCAACTCCTGGGCGGCCGAAACCGGAGACACGCCCGGGCGGGTGGACTCGCCGCCGATGTCCAGGATGTCCGCGCCCTTGGCCGCCAACTCCAGGCAACGGTCCACGGCCTGGTCGGCAGCGAGGAACTTGCCGCCGTCGGAGAAGGAGTCGGGGGTGACGTTGATCACCGCCATGGTCCGGGTGACCGGACCCAACTCCAGACTCCTGCCCCGGGCTCTCAGGGTGAAAGATTTCCGGACGTCTCCAATTGCGCGTTTTGGCCGATTCTCTCGCATGCCAGAAAAATGGGACTGGCGCCACTGCCGGCGGTAGAAAAGAACCGGCGCTCCTCCGGCCTGCAACCTCCTGATACGGGGAGCGGCCGGAAGGCGTCAGGCCGGTGCCGGACGCTCTTCAGGTTTCACCAGGGGAGGCAGAGCCGAAGCGGCCTTCTCCTGCGGCTCGGCAGTTTCCGCTGCCTCAACCGGGGCGGGAGGTGTCGGCTTCTGCTGGGGAAGGCGGATCTTCTCGCCCTTGATGACGGCCTCGACTTCTTCGCCATCCAGAGTCTCGAATTCCAACAAAGTCTCCGCCAGCCGGATCAACGGCGTCCGATTGGTCTCCAGGATCTCCTGGGCCGCGTTGTAGCTGCGCACAACCAGACGTTCGACCTCCTTGTCGATCTTGACGGCGGTCTGCTCGCTGTAGTCCTGGTGCTGGGCGATCTCCCGGCCCAGGAAGATCTGCTCTTCCTTCTTGCCGAAGGTGAGCGGGCCCATGGCCTCGCTCATGCCCCACTCACACACCATCTTGCGGGCCAGGTCGGTGGATCGCTCCAGGTCGTTCGATGCCCCGGTGGTGCAACTTTCCAGGAAGATCTGCTCCGCCACCCGTCCGCCCATGAGAATGGTGATGGAGGATTCCATGTATTCCTTGGTGTAGTTGTACTTGTCCTCCTCGGGCAACTGCATGGTGACGCCCAGGGCCCGTCCGCGAGGAATGATGGTGACCTTGTGCAGAGGATCGGCGTCGGGGAGCTTGTAAGCCACGAGAGCGTGCCCGGCCTCGTGATAGGCGGTGCTCCGCTTTTCCTTCTCGTTCATGATCATGGACTTGCGCTCCTTGCCCATGAGCACCTTGTCCTTGGCCTGCTCGAAGTCCTCCATGGTGACGGCCTTGCGGTCGTGCCGCGCGGCGTTGAGGGCGGCCTCGTTCACCAGGTTGGCCAACTGGGCGCCCGAGAACCCGGGGGTTCCCCGGGCCAGCACCGAGAGGTCCACGTCATCGGCCAGCGGTGTCTTCCGGATATGGACCTTGAGAATCGCGTCGCGGCCCTTGATATCAGGCAGCGTGACCACCACTTGGCGGTCGAACCTTCCCGGACGCAGCAGGGCCGGGTCCAGCACGTCCGGCCGGTTGGTGGCGGCGATCAGGATGACGCCTTCGTTGGACTCGAACCCGTCCATCTCCACCAGGAGCTGGTTCAGGGTCTGCTCCCGTTCGTCGTGCCCGCCGCCCAGCCCGGCGCCCCGGTGGCGGCCGACGGCGTCGATCTCGTCGATGAAGATGATACAGGGGGCGTTCTTCTTTCCCTGTTCGAAGAGGTCCCGGACCCGGCTGGCCCCCACGCCCACAAACATCTCGACGAAATCGGAACCGCTGATGCTGAAGAAGGGCACGTTGGCTTCACCGGCGATGGCCCGCGCCAGCAGGGTCTTGCCCGTTCCCGGAGGTCCCATCAGGAGCACACCCTTGGGAATTCGCCCCCCCAATTTCTGGAACTTCTGCGGCTCCTTGAGAAAGTCGATGATCTCCTGAAGTTCTTCCTTGGCCTCTTCCACGCCCGCCACGTCCTTGAAGGTCACCTTCTTCTGTTGGCTGGTGGAGAGACGGGCGCGGCTCTTGCCGAATGACAGGGCCTTGTTTCCGCCGCTCTGCATCTGACGCATGAGGAAGATCCAGAAGGCGAGAAAAAGGATGATGGGAAACCAGGAGGTCAGGATCACGTAGATCCACGAACTCTGCTCGCTCTCATTGACCTCGACCACGACCCCTTTCGCGTCCAGTAGGTTGGCGATGGTCTCCTCCGACCCCTTGGGGATGATGACGCGGAAGGATCGGAGTGTGTCGGACGCGGAGGAATGGTACTTCCCCTCCACCTTGTTGCCGGTCATGGCGATCTCTTCGATCTTGCCATCGGTGAGGGTCTGAATGAACTCAGAATAGTTGAGCTGGTCCACGTTGCCGGTGTTGACTTTGCTGAGGAACTGCCAGAGAGCGACCACCGCCACGATGACGACGACCCAGAGAAAGATGCTCCTTGCGGTAGTGTTCAAGACCGGACCTCCTGAGACGCAGATACGTCGGACATTGTTCCATTATAGGGGAATGTCCCGAGTCTGAACACGCCCGCCGATTCTTTCAACATGGTCCGCACCGTTCCCGCGGCGCTCCTCTATACACGATGCCGACTCGCGCCGGGTTCCCTCGACCCGGCGTGAGGACCGTCACGTACCTTGATCAGGACCGCCTCCCTTTCGCCCGGACAGGCGCGGACCCTGGGGTCCGCGGGAAGACCCTCCACCCAGAGCAGGCGGCCATCGTCCTCCGCCACCACCAGGGAATCCCGGGCGCTCCTGGGGATGCGGTGCTGCAGGAAGAGCCGCTTGAGCTTCTTCCCGCCCGGACCCGGGTACCGGTCCCCCGCCACGCGGTTCCGGACCGTCAGGCTGGACCCTGGAAAACGAAGCAGAGTTTGACCCGAATCTCCAGCGGGCGCCGTCATCCGGCGGCAGACCACGTGCCGGCCGGTTTCCGGAATGGCCACCTCCCCGGGGACCGGAAGCCGGTGGCTGAACCGGACCGGCGGAACCCTCCTTGCGAGTCTCAGGTGGTCGAATTCGAGGCCGGCCTCAATTTCTCCCGGCAGGTGGACCCGTCTCCCGCTTCGTCCGGAGACCAGATCCAGTACCCGGTCGACGTGCTCCAGGCCCAGGTCCCGGAGATCCCCCTTGCAGGTTCTCACTGCATGCCGGACCACCTCTTTCCTGAGGGCCGGCGCCAGATCGAGGAGCGCCGCGACCCTCAGCCTGACCTCGCCGGAACGGATCGACGGCGTCTCCCGGCACGACCGGAAGGCCTTGCGCCCCTCGTCTTCCAGGAACTCCGCCACCTCCTGCCAGAGCCGGGCGGTCCGTCCCAGGGTCGGAATCAGGGCCGGGTTCAGGCGCCTGCGCAAGTCGGGAATCAGGTGGTGGCGGACCCAGTTGCGATCGTAGCGGAGATTCCGGTTGCTGGAATCGTCCCGGTAGGGCTGTCCCCGGCGTTCGAGAAACCCCAGTATTTCTTCCCGGTCCCTCTCCAGCAACGGGCGGACCATGCGGACCGGGCTCGCTTCCGGCCCGTGAGGAAGAATCTCGCGCGCCGGGAAGATCCCCGACATACCCGTGGGGCCGGCGCCGCGCGCCAGCTTCAACAGAAAGGTCTCGGCCTGATCCTGCAGGTTGTGCCCGGTGGCCACGACGGACCCGGCGGCTGACGCGGTCTCGGAGAGGAACCGGTAGCGGACCCTTCGGGCCAGATCCTGAAGATTCGTACCCGGCCCCGGCTTCAGCGGGCGCGACCGGACGTGGAGCGGGACCTCCAATTGCCGGCAGAGCGTTCCGACGAAGCTTGCGTCCGCATCGGACTCGGCGCCTCGAAGGCCATGATTCACGTGGAGGGCCGACAGCGACAGCGGCCACTCGCGGCTCAGTTCCCTGAGGACCTGGAGCAGCGCCATCGAATCGGGACCGCCCGAAACCGCGCACAGCACCGAATCACCCGGCTTCAGCAACGAAAACCGTTTGACGGTGTCCCTGACTGCCGATACGAAGAGGTCCATCGCTTTGCTCGAAGACGGCTGCGGCCGGAACCAAGAGGAGCCGGCAGAGGAGGTTGCCTCCTACCCAATAGAACGACGCTCTTGACAGAAACGTGGACGCCAACCTATTATCCCATTTCTTGTCCTTATCCAGAGTGACGGAGGGATCGGGCCCTAGGATGTCACGGCAACCGGCCCTTGAATGGTACGGTGCCAAATCCCGCAGACGGGTTCGCCCGCTTGTCTGAAAGATAAGCCCGGTTGCGTGGGAGCCCTTTCTCAGCGGGAAAGGGCTTTTTTGTTGTTTGGCGATCCGTCCTGCCGGGACAAGGGAAAGGGAAGCAGGATGAGTTACTTGACGGGTCTGGGCTGCAAGGAGTGCGACCAACGCTACCCGGCGGATCGGAGTTTCATTTGTCTCGAGTGCTTCGGGCCCTTGGAGGTCCTGTACGACTACGAGAAGATCGGGGCCAATCTGAATCCCGCCAAGATCGCGACCCGACCCCCGAATCTATGGCGCTACCGGGAGCTGCTGCCGTTGGATGGAGCGCCGGTGACCGGATTCCACTCCGGCTACACTCCCCTGATCCGGGCGGACCGGCTGGCCCGCCGGCTGGGCCTGAAGGAACTCTATCTCAAGGATGATTCGGTCAATCATCCCAGCTTCTCCTACAAGGACCGGGTCGTCTCCATCGCCCTGAGCCGGGGGAGGGAGTTGGGATACGAGGTCTTCTCCTGTGCGTCCACCGGCAATCTCGGCAACTCGGTGGCGGCCCACTGCGCCCGGACCGGTCTTCCCTGCCTCATCTTCATTCCCGAAACGACGGAACCGAGCAAGATTCTCGGCTCGCTCATCCATGGGCCCGAACTCGTGGGACTGGAGGGCAACTACGACGACGTGAACCGCCTCTGCGCCGAAATCGGCGACCACTACGGCTGGGGATTCGTCAACGTCAATCTCAGGCCCTACTACACCGAAGGGGCCAAAACCATGGGCTTCGAGATCGTGGAACAGTTGGGTTGGCGGCTTCCCGACCACCTGGTCCTTCCCACGGCTGGAGGAACCCTGCTTCCCCGCGTCGCCAAGGCTCTCCAAGAGGTGGTGCACCTGGGCTGGGCCGAGGGCCACACCAAGATCCACTGCGCCCAGGCGGCCGGTTGCGCGCCGGTGATCCGGGCCCTCCATCAGGGTCTCGACTACATCAACCCCGAGAAACCGAACACGGTGGCCAAGGCCATCGCCATCGGCGACCCGGCCGACGGCCCCTACGTGCTGCAGGACGTCCGCCAGTCCGGCGGCTGGGGAGAGATGGCGGAGGATGAGGAAATCCTGGCTGCCATTCGGCTGCTGGCGGAGACCGAGGGCGTCTTCACCGAACCGGCCGGAGGAACCACTCTGGCCGTCACCATCAAGCTTCTCCGCCAGAACCGGATCCGGCCCGACGAATCGGTGGTGGTCGGAATCACCGGGAACGGCTACAAGAGCCAGGACGTCTTCCTGGGAAGCGCCCGGATCTCGACGGTGATGCGCCCCAACCTCATGGTCTTCCGGGAGTGGTACGAATCCCGGGAAGAAACGCCCATCGTGGCGTCGGCCGCCGTCTGAGCCAGACCACCGCAGTGCCGACTCGATGGCCGCTGCCGCGTTGATGTAGCGCCGTCCGTTCAGTTATATTCGATCGCCGTTGGCGGTGTAGCTCAGTGGTCAGAGCAGGCGGCTCATATCCGCCGAGTCGGGGGTTCGAGTCCCTCCACCGCCATGCCAAATAACCGACCGCAGTCGGATTGAAGCCGGATCTCCCCATGACACTCGCCATCCGCCCCCGCCGTCTGCGAACCAGTCCCCGATTGCGCCGCATGGTCCGGGAGACCCGTCTCGAGCCGGGACAGTTGATCTATCCCATGTTCGTTCGCGAGGGGCGGGGCGTCCGGGAGGAGATCCCGTCCATGCCGGGCCAGTTCCGGTACTCGGTGGACGTTCTGGTCCAGGAGTTGGAACGGGTCCAGGAGTTGGAGATCGCCGGAGTGATGCTCTTCGGAATCCCGGACCCGTCGGAGAAGGACGCACTGGGAACTCCGGGATACGCCCAGGACGGGCTCATCTGCCGGGCCCTCCAGGCAGGCAGGGAGAAAGTCGAGGACCTGCTGCTGATCGCGGACGTCTGCCTCTGCGAATACACGGACCACGGGCACTGCGGACGCCTGCTGGACGATCCTCCCCGCGTCGACAACGACGGCACGCTCGAACTGCTCTCCCAGGAAGCCCTGTCCTACGCCCGGGCGGGCGCCCACTTGGTGGCCCCGTCGGACATGATGGACGGCAGGGTGGGGGCCATCCGCAAAACTCTCGACTCGGAAGGTTTCCAGGAGACGGCGATCCTCTCGTACGCGGCCAAGTACGCCTCCGCCTACTACGGACCTTTCCGGGAAGCGGCCGAGTCGGCCCCCAGTTTCGGTGACCGGAAGAGCTACCAGATGGACCCGGCCAACGCCCGCGAGGCCGAACGGGAGGTCCGCCTGGATCTGGAGGAAGGGGCCGACATGGTCATGGTGAAACCGGCGCTGCCCTATCTGGACATCATCCACCGGGTCCGCCGAATGTCCGAAGTTCCGGTGGCCGCCTACCAGGTGAGCGGAGAATACAGCGCCCTCTGCGCGGCCTTCGCCCAGGGTTGGCTGAACCGGGACCAGGCCGTGAGGGAAACGTTGCTTTCGATCCGGCGAGCGGGAGCCGACATCATTCTGACCTATTTCGCGTGCGAAGTGGCCGAGAGGATTCGACGCGGCGATTGGACCGAATAGGACAAACCAGGGGGAACTCCTTGAAAAATCGGAACGACTCGTCGGAAGCGGGCAGGCTCCAGGCCAACGCCGAGAGCAATGCCTTGATGGATCGGGCCCGGCAGGTCATGCCGGGCGGCGTCAACAGTCCGGTGCGGGCCTTCAAGGCGGTGGGGGGGAGTCCTCCCTTCCTGCGGTCGGGGAACGGTTCGCAGGTGGTGGACATGGACGGCAACCGCTACGTGGACTACCTGGGCTCCTGGGGTCCGCTGATCCTGGGACATGCCCGGCCCGAAGTCGTTCAGGCGGTGACCGAAGCGGCGCAGCGGGGGACCAGCTACGGAGCGCCCACCGAGGGAGAGGTGCTGCTGGCCGAGAAGATCTGCGGCCTGTTTCCCTCCATCGAGAAGGTGAGGCTGGTCAACTCGGGCACCGAGGCCACCATGACCGCGTTGCGGCTCGCCCGCGCCTACACCGGCCGTTCCCTGGTGGTGAAATTCGACGGCTGCTACCACGGTCACTCCGACGGCCTGCTGGTCCAGGCGGGATCCGGTGTGCTGACTCTGGGATTGGCCGACAGCCCCGGAGTCCCCGAAGGCTATGCCCGGGAGACGCTGACCGTTCCCTTCAACGATCTCGACCGGTTGGAAGCCGCCTTCGGCGCCTATCCCGATCGGATCGCGGCCGTCATCCTGGAGCCGGTGCCCGCCAACATGGGAGTGTTGCTTCCTCATGAGGGTTTTCTCCAGGGCGTTTTGGAGCTGGGTGAGGCTCACGGCGCGGTGGTCATCTTCGATGAGGTGATCACCGGGTTCCGGCTGGCGCTGGGAGGGGCTCAGGAACGATTCTCGGTGACGGCTCCCATGACCTGCCTGGGCAAGGTGGTGGGCGGCGGGCTGCCCATCGGCGCATACGGCGGGCGCAAGGACATCATGGAAATGATGGCTCCCCAGGGCTCCGTCTACCAGGCGGGGACTCTTTCCGGGAATCCCATTGCCGTGGCGGCCGGCCTGAAGACGCTGGAGATCCTGGAACGGGACCGCCCCTACGAAGCCATGGAGGAGAGAGCGTCCGAACTGTGCCGGGGATTGAGGGAGGCGGCCGGCCGCCACTCGATCCCTCTTCAGGTCCAGCGTTGCGGCTCCATGTTCACGCCGTTTCACCGGGAGGGACCGGTCACGGGATTCGCCGAGGCCAAGACCTGCGACCTGCAACGTTTCGCCGCCTTTTTCCGCGGGATGCTGGATCGCGGCGTCTACACGGCGCCCTCCCAGTTCGAGGCCAATTTCGTCTCGGCCGCCCACTCCGATGCGGATGTCCGGAAGACACTGGAAGCCGCGGATGAGATGCTGGGTTCACTTGCGAACGGACATTTCCGAGAATCGGACCGGTCCGGATAGTTGCGGAGACAAGGATCCCGGCTACCGGGATGGGGAAGTCGCCGCGGCCGGGGCCGAGTGGGGCAGCCGGTCACCGGAACCACCGACCCGGACTCCGACGACCAGGCCGGGTCCGTACGATGACTGGCTGTAGGAGC